>JAFGIT010000226.1 GCA_016929465.1 Candidatus Coatesiibacteriota bacterium
CCGCGTCAATCGCTCCGCGATTGACGCGGGGAGGAGGTAGAGGTCGTCGAGGGCTCGATACCCCACGTTGACACGTGGGGCTATTCACGTGTCGCCCTAAAGGGCGGCGCTTAATCGATCATGTTCATCGACGGGAATCGAACTCTGCCATCTACTTACAATCTGAGGTCAATTCCCTGAGCTCGATCCTTAACCAAACCAACTGAGAGAGAACCACTCGGCCAGCCAAGGGGCATCGCATGTTCCAGCGGAGTCCGGCGGGGATACAATTCGTCTCCTGAGCAGTCACCTGAGTGATCAATATATGATAGTACTAGGACGCTGAATGCAAAACCGGTTGACAGCGGGTCACCGGATGCCTAATCTCAAGCAATCTGTATTAAATCACAATCATACTCAATACTCGATCTATCTACAGCTTCAATCCGGGAGGGTATGTATGGCTGGATATCATACGAGGGCTTTGGTTATCACTCTCATCCTATCGCTCCTTGTTGGGACCACGCTGATGGGAGACACTTTGCTCGTACCCGATGACTTCTCCACTATTCAGGCCGCCATCGATGCCTCGTCCGCCGGCGACACGGTCTTTGTCGCCGAGAGCGAGACTAGCTACAAGGGCAACATCGAGCTGAAGCCGGGTATCACGCTCGAGGGGGCTGACGCCGAGACCACGACGATCGAGGGCGATAATTACTATCACGCGGTTGTCATGGCCGACAACACCACAATCCGCGGATTGACAGTGATGGGAAATCCGTCCTGCATCTATTCCATAAGCGAGGGCGTTCTGGTGGAGAACTGCTCCTTCCTCGGCCATTATTACGACGTGCAGGTCGAGGCGGGTTCGGTCGATATTCTCAATTGCGAAATGATTGGTGCCCCTCCTTTCATCGCGCTCTATTGCCTCGGCAGTATTGTCACAGTGGAGAACTGCGATATCCTCGGTGCATACGCCGGGATGAAGTTCGAGGATTGTCAGGTAGAGGTTTATCGCTGCGTCGTTCAGGGGACCGACAACGGCATCAACGTCGAATCTTGCAGTGGCTCCATCTTCAACAGCTACGTCCTGGACAACAAGTTCGACGGAGTGCATCTGCGGGATTCGGACGGCTTCATCGTAGCCAACAATGTAATTTATGGCAGCGGATACCCCCTTCTCAGGGGGGTGCTATGCTTCGATCTGGGACCGATCATCGCAAACAACATAATCGCAGATTGTCGATTCGGAATCATGGCGGGACCGAACGCTGCGCCGATGGTCTTATATAATGATGTGTATGACTGCGCCGACGGAAATTACGTCGACTTCTATGAGAACGATTTCCTACCATCCCCGGGCATCGGTGAGATGAGCCTGGATCCGCTCTTCGCCGATGCGGCGAATGACGACTTCACGCTATTGGAAGGTTCTCCCTGCATAGATGCCGGCTACACGACGGATTCATATAAGGACGCCGATGGCTCCGCGACGGATCTCGGTGCGCATGGCGGGCCCTACGCGGGCTGGATGGGTCAGAGTCAGCCTCCGCGAATCAAGGTTGTGACGAACCGCGAATTAATAGGCCCCGGAGACGAGGATCCCTTCGTGATTTCGGTCATCTACAGCAATACTTCCGGCAGGACAGTTGAGGCTGATAGGTATGTTGCGGTCCTCGCAGATTTCGGTCTCTTTTATCTTCCCTGGCTCTCCTCGGAGCCGATGGCTCAGAGAATATACATCGAGTCAAGCCAGGAGGATACGACGGCGGACATACTGTCAATCGACGATATGCTGACAATACCCGTCGGTGAATACATCTTCTACGCGGCCATAGCGAAGCCTGACACATTTGAGTACTACTCGGCGATATCGTCCTGCGTCGTCGAGAGAGTGAACAATCCCGTTGCGAAGTTCACGGTGACCCCTTCGAGCGGTTCTATTGGACAGATGTTCGAGTGCGACGCGAGTGGGTCCTACGATGTCGAGGACCCTGCTTCTCTCCTCAGGACGAGATGGGATTGGGAGAACGACGGCACCTGGGATGTGGATTGGAGCACAAAGAAGAAGGTGGATCATGCCTACGGGACGCCTGGGACAAAGACCATAGCCCTCGAGGTGAGAGATATGGACGGCTATATAGGATCGACGACAAGGCAAATCACAGTAACCGAGTAGGGCCAAAGCGATGCCCAGTCTATTTGCGAAAATCTACAATTGGTTATACTCGATGGCGAAGGGCGATTCCGTCACCTTCGGGATCGTCGCAGCTATAGCGGTCGTTATGGCCATGTTGTTCCTCAAGGGACTCGTCGGCCGGCTCCTTCAGAATTCCCGCTTTGGTTCTTCCTCCCGTCGAATGACCTTCTTTCAGAAGCGCAAGATAATTCGCCAGGCAGAATATCTGATGGAGGACGGCGATTTCCGACAGGCCGGAGCGATGCTGGACTCGATCGGGGAATTCGAGCTCGCGCTTCAGGCCTATCTCAAGGGCGGCGAGTACATTTCAGCCGCCGCGCTCGCAGAGAAGATACAGAGATATAACCAGGCCGCATCGATCCACGCCAAGTTGGAGGATTACGACCGAGCGGCCGCTCTCTATGAAAAGGCTGGCGATACTGGCATCGCCAGGGAGATGTATCTCTCGGCAGCGGAGAAAGCTGTGGAGCAGGGCAAGAATTACGTTGCGGCAGAGATGTATCTGAAGGCCGAGGAGCCGGGCATGGCCGGCGAGATGTATATCAAGGCAGACAATCCTGAGAAGGCCGCGGGATTGCTCGAGCAGGCGAAGGAATACGAGAAGGCCGCGCACGCGTACGAAATGGTCTATGCGCACTCGCTCTCGAGAGACCTCGGAACCGCCCTCAATGTCACAAAAACCGGGAAGTCAGCCGCTCTCAGAGGCGCTCAGATGTTCGAGAAAGCGAGCAAATACGAGGCAGCAGCAAGGCTTTATAAGGCGGCCGGAGATGTGGTGCGCGCATCGGAGATGCTTTCCAGGTCCGGTGACGACAAGGGTGCAGCGAACATGCTGCTCGAGGCCAAGCGGTTTGACGAGGCGGTAACGGCATTCCGTAGGGCTGAGGACGAGAAGGGCGCAATCAAGGCGCTTGCCATGAAGGAGCTGAATGCGGAGAACTTCCAGGAAGCAGCGAAGCTATTTGGGAAAATCGGCGAATATATGCAGGCCGCCGCGCTATATGAGCGGACCATGAACACCCTCGATGCGGGTAAGATGTTCGAGGCGGCAGGCGAGCACGCTTCAGCAGCATCGATGTTTGTCGCCGCCCAGGATTGGGAGCGAGCTGCGGAAAACTACGAGAAAGCCGGCTCTATTCAGCACGCCGCACAGTATTACGCAAAGGCCGACAACCCAAGAAAGGCCGCCCCCTTATTCGAAGACGCGGGCTGGTTTTTCGAAGCGGGCGAAGCCTATTCGGCAATTGGAAAAGAGGACGAGGCTATGTCCATGTTCCAGCGGGTCAAGCCTGGGACAGAAAACTTCGTCAAAGCCTCGAATATGCTGGGCCTGCTCTTCGCTTCGAAGGGCCGATACAATCTGGCGATCAAGAAATTCCTGGAGATTGCGGGAAACAAGCCGGTCTCATTGGATAACATAGAAGTATTCTATAACCTCGCCCGTGCCTACGAGAAGACCGGCGACCTGGCCACAGCTAAATCCCTCTACGAGAAGATCATTCTCGTCGACTTCAACTACCAGGACGCAAACGCGCGATTGGCCGCCCTGGAGAAGAAAGAAGGAAGGGACGAGTAGCCGGCTCGAAGGGCTGCCGACTGTCGATTCTACCGACCCCTCCTCGCTTCCGGACGCGCTTGCCTCGGTGACCCGTAGCTTTGGCCGGACGAGTCTGTGCCATAGATCACAGCATCCGATTTGGACACCAAATTCTATACACTTAGCCCCTGCGTGCAGGAACTGGCCCCTTACCTGCTATGATACATCAGACGAGCGGAACGAGCCACCGTCCCCACAGGACTGTGACTGCATTTGCAGCACAGTCTCGCCCCCTCTGGTCGGCATTTAGATCAGGGCGAAATATCCGGCCAGGCTCGGACATCCGAGGCCGAGAATACTGCCCATTGATGGACAAAGCTCACGATATTGCACAAAGAGTAACGAGTCATTTGGTCGGGCGAAATTTGACACCTGCGCTTATTTGAGTAATACTTTCGGAGTTAAG
>JAFGIT010000227.1 GCA_016929465.1 Candidatus Coatesiibacteriota bacterium
ACGTTGCCCTCGAAGTCGGAGAGAGTGTCGAATGAATACTCCGGTCCAGGCAGGAATTCCTGCAGGACGGGATTCTCTATTCTCTCGAGATAGAACTCGAGCTCTTCGTAGTTGTCGATCCTGTGAATCCCCTTCCCCCCTATCCCTCGCCGAGGTTTTATCAATAGCGGCCAGTCAGGCTCCTGGGGCAGTTCATCAGGAAGCCAGGTGCGGGGCGTCGGGATGCTTTGTTCGATAAAGAATTGATATGTCAGGTGCTTGTCATCACAGATCGCGATGGTCTCCGGACTCGACACGACCGCAGTGATACCGGAGGCGAGAAGCCGCTCTCGATGCGCGGCAAGGAAGGGCAGGTCCTTATCGATCGAGGGCACAATCGCCGAGATTCGGTGCCTCTCACACAGCCCTTCGAGGCGGTCGATGAAGCCCGGCGAATCGAGCGGCGGAACAATCTCTAAATGGTCGCTCTGGAATAGCGCCGCAGAAAGCGGAGACATGTCGGCGGCGACGACCTTCCCGCCGCCAAGCTCAGCTAGCGCAGCCTGAAATGCCTTCACTAAATCCGCACGCCAATTGGCGCTCAGAATTAGTATGTTCATCTTAGTAGTATCCGACAAATTCCTGTCCTAATCCTGACTGAGTCGGTGGGCAATTGTGCGGGAGTCCCCAAATAAGCGCAGATCTTGCCCAGCGAGAGTTTTCGCCGTGTTCGCCAAATCGCTCCCAATGGATAGCACTATGTGGCAGCCTCGCGGCAAGCCAATTCGCGATTCGCTTCCAGAACGAGTTTTATCGCCTCACGGAGGTTGCTGCGCGTCTCATCGAGTGTCCTTCCCTGAGTATTGGTTCCCGGCAGTTCTTCCGCGTACCCTATCCACCCAATCACCCTCTTGCTCGAACACCGCTGTAAATCTATCCATGCGCTAATCTCTCCCTAAATCAGAGCCTTCCTATCCTTGATGTATAAGTCATTTATCGGTGAAACTACTCCTCTGAACCTGAAGCTGCGGCTGCCTTCGGCATCTCGACGCGATGCAGCCCCAATTTCTCCCGAAGTGAATTCTCTACCTCGTAGCTCAGATTGATATTATCAGCGAGGAACTTGCGGGCGTTTTCGCGCCCCTGTCCTATGCGCTGGTCGCCATAGGAGAACCAGGTCCCGCTCTTCTGGATGATCCCGTGATCGAGGCCCATGTCGATGATGGTGCCCTCGCGCGATACACCCTCGCCGAAGATTATGTCGAACTCGACCTGTTTGAACGGGGGTGCCAGTTTGTTCTTGACGACCTTCACCCGAGTCCTACTGCCAACGACATCGCCGGTACCGGACTTGAGCGAGGCTATCCTTCGAATATCGAGCCTTATCGTCGCATAGAACTTGAGAGCGTTGCCACCGGTCGTGGTCTCCGGATTCCCGAACATCACGCCGATCTTCTGCCTGACCTGGTTAATGAATACGACGCAGGTTTTCGATTTGCTGATCGCGCCAGTGAGCTTGCGCAAAGCCTGGGACATGAGCCTCGCCTGAAGGCCCATCTGCGGCTCTCCCATCTCACCTTCGATCTCGGCACGCGGCACGAGCGCCGCAACCGAATCGATGACAACCAGGTCAACCGCAGCGGACCGAACGAGCGTGTCCACGATCTCGAGCGCCTGCTCCCCAGTGTCGGGCTGAGATACGTAAAGCGAGTCCATGTCCACGCCGAGCGCCCTCGCGTATATCGGATCGAGTGCGTGCTCAACATCGACAAATGTCGCGATGCCGGCTCGCTTCTGCGATTCGGCAACGATCGACAGAGCCAGCGTCGTCTTGCCCGATGCCTCGGGGCCATATATCTCGACGACGCGCCCGCGCGGGACCCCGCCAATTCCGAGCGCAAGGTCGAGAGCCAGCGACCCGGTCGGGATGATATCGATGTCCATCAGCGCGCCCTTTTCACCGAGGCGGATTATCGAGCCTTTGCCATACGACTTCTCTATCTGCGTAATTGCACTCTGGAGCTTCTCTTCCCTGTTCAGTTCCTTAACAGCCATCTCTGTCTTTTCCTCTTTCTGGTTAAATGAGTCCGACTTCGCTGTTATCACCGAGAACGAACCGCAAGGCCTTGGGCTTCGCGTCGCTTCTGCCTATACGAACGTCACGGCCGATTAGACTGTCCTCGATCCTGACGCCAACGTTCTCGAGGCGGCAATTAGCGAGGACCACGCTGTGCTCAATCTCGGAGCCGATTATTTCTGTATCGAAATTAATGGAGGTGAACGAGCCTATATAAGAATCGACTATCTTTACGTTGCGCCCAATGATGGCGGGCCCCCGAACTACGCTGTTGCGTATCTCGCATCCAGCCTCGAGCACCACCTTCCCGACGATTTCGGACTTGGAATCGACTGTCCCGTCGCACCTGGGCTTCAGAGAATCCAGCACGAGCCGGTTCGCCTCGAGGAGGTCCTCGACATTCCCGGTGTCCTTCCACCACCCGGTTATCGTGTGCGGATTGACCGTGAAGCCCTTATCCATCAGATATTGAATCGCATCCGTTATCTCGAGCTCGTTGCGGAACGACGGCTTGATGCTCCTGGCCGCGTCGAAGATGTTCTTGTCGAAGAGATAGACACCGACGAGAGCGAGGTCGCTCTTCGGCTCCTTGGGCTTCTCCACAAGCCTTACCACTCGCCCGTTCTCGAGCTCTGCAACACCGAAGTGAGAGGGATGCTTCACGTGCTCGAGCAGTATCTGGCAATGGGGAGCGTTCTTCTCGAATTCCTCGACGAAGCGCGACACCCCTTCTACGATCAGGTTGTCGCCGAGATACATTATGAACTTGTCGTCCTTCAGGAATTCCTCGGCTGTCAGAACAGCATGTGCGAGGCCAAGTGGGTCCGGCTGGTCTATGAACGTGAACTTCGCGCCGAATTTGGACCCATCGCCACATGCCTCGATGATCTCATCCCTCGTCTCGCCAACAATTATGCCTATATCAGTAATCCCGGCTGCAACAATCGCCTCTATCCCATAGAAGAGGATGGGCTTGTTGGCAACTGGTATGAGCTGCTTCGCGTTCGTGTAGGTTATCGGCCGCAGCCTGGTTCCTTTTCCGCCGCTGAGTATCAATCCCTTCATGTGCCTGTTTTTCCTATTCTTAATTGGCGGAGTCAGTCTCCGCCTGGCGTCATTATTCCAGATAATCCTAAGATATTAGGTTATAGAAATCCACGCAAGCTCCGAGATCGCATGATTCGTCCCTATATAGGGACATAAGAGGGGAAAACAGGCGAGAAAGAAAGAAATTCGACGAGGAGTCTTCTTAGTCGAAGATGAATTTCCAGGTACCGATTATCCAATCCTTGTACAGGAAATTAACTCGGCCGATCAGGAGCGATACGCGTGCCATGACCGTGTAACCGAACGAGGCGCCGAAGCCGAGCATCAGGAATACGATGCCCACTCTAGCGGTTCCACCCAGAAAGCCCTTGTGTTCTTTTGAGAAGAAGAAGAAGACAAGAGTGGCAATTGTCCCTACGAGGATAACGAAACTGCAGAAACCTACCCACAGGCTCTCCTGGTCAAGGAAGTTCATCATCGAGGCTTTCGTCTGCTCGATTATTCTCGCCTCGATTGTATATGGGATCGCGGTGCCACAGGATATGCCCATCATAAGAGCGATCGCGAAGCGGCTCATCCAGTTATATTTGCGGCTAATGCGCAGAAGGAATAAAAGACCAAGGAAGAGCGGGATGATGCGCAGCAGGTTAATCGGTTCTTCGGGCGTCTTGCGAAGAGGATCGAATAGGTAGGGATGAAGGCCCTCAAACCAATTGATCACGAAGACATAGCCGACTGAGACGCCGACAACAAGGTGCTCCGCGATTTTGTAGAAGACATTATCTTTATAAAGGAAGGAATAAATGCTCAGCGTAAGATACGCCGCGATCCATACCCAGAACAGCTCAACCGGCGTCATGACGTTCCCCCAGTGCGTTCGTGACCAGCGGTCCGGGATCCAGTCAGCTCTTCTCGCCGAATGGCGAAATAAGCGATGTTACCGACAATGATCAGGACGATTATAAGGATATGGACAATTGACTGGGCGTCCATGCCGATTGTGGCGTCCGCCGGAACGCCAATCAGTTTCTCGTATTCCGCTGCCCCGCTCAGTCCGCCTAGCAACCCAACAAGCTGCCCCGTACTGAGGAATGGATAGGCATCACTCGCCATGACTGCTGTAACTCCGGCGCCGACTTTACATCCATACTTCTGATAGGCGAACATTATCCAGCTTTCATAGATGGCCGACCCGGTGAAGTCCACCATCAGGGCTATGTCGTCATAGTTCGTGATATTCTTGGTGACCTCCATTTCAGAGATGGGCTTCCCATCTCCATCTGTCGGAAACGTCCCCTGAAAATCCTCACCGATCCCAAGCATCACCAATGAGACTCCTGGCTTATAGCCGAGATAAGCGTAATCCTTGCCATAGACAGCGTTGGGGAACTCCGCGGCAACAGTGCTAAGCGCGTCGCTCGCAAGTCCTGATCCCGTCGGGTACATATTCGTCATGATTACAGGAACACCTCTCTTAAAGCAGTGCCTCAGAACAGCCAATGTCATCGGCTGAAGCTCCGGCACGGTCGAGGGATCGTAGTCAATCGATATCAGAACCGGTTTGGCCCTACTCGGGATCTCGTCGATTGTGTTGTAGAGGTGCCTCGCGTGGTCGGTTACCTGAATCGGCAAGCCGAGTGGTATAATAAGCGGCGTAATG
Organism: Candidatus Coatesiibacteriota bacterium; assembly: GCA_016929465.1. Taxonomy (GTDB): domain Bacteria; phylum B130-G9; class B130-G9; order B130-G9; family B130-G9; genus JAFGIT01. The sequence continues at coordinate 4,764 of JAFGIT010000227.1, forward strand.
ACAGCAGCGGCTACTAGAATGAAGACGATTCGTCTATCCAGCCTAAGTAGGAAATGCCAGATCCCCATTTGCGCCTACCTCTAGTCCTTCATACCCAAGTATGTCCGCTCGATACCGAGCATTATCTTCAATGCCGTAGAACTCATGCCCAGCCCCACACCAATCATTATTCCTCGCTTCGCTGCTGTATTCGGAACATCGAGAATCCAATTCGTGATCTCCGATATCCAGGGGATCATCTGACCGAGTGGTACCCGCCCGAGCATAACGATCATGGCCGCAGCCAAAAGAAGCGTTGCCTCAAAAGTCCTCGCCTTAAAGGCGCGAAACGCCGCCGAAGCAATATAAAAAGCCAGCAGCGAGAACATCGTGGCCTGAATAGGGATCTGGATGTTCAAAAACAAATCCTGATAGTTGAAGGCGTTCTCCAGGTATATAACAAAGGAATCCTGAATAGAGCCGGCCACGCTCTTGCCATGCAGGTAGGAGAAAAAGCCGTAGCGGGTCAACAGACCAGCAGCCATCATGTAGAACAAAGCCACAAGAGTTATTATACTAAATTGCCAGTTTGCCGACTTTCGCTTAAGCCTTGTCGTGTGGACTCTGACGAGGCTTATCAAGCCGATGAATAGAGCAATGCACCCGATGATCCTACCCCAGGCAAGGGCGTTAGTATAGAACCAAGTCAGCGGCGGGATGAAGCTCTGGGCAAGCATCGCCACGCCAGCCACGAAGCAGATTATAAGCGGAACCTGCCTTCTCAGCATTCCGAAACTCCAGCCAATCCAGACACAATCGACATATTAGAAAATCCCCTGCCTACTTGAAAATCGTCAAAGGAACGTCAAACAGATTCTTGAATCCGTCATATCCCAGGTGGATTGTGATAAGACCAATCAGTATGCAGCCCATAAGAAAGACCTTCATCCAATCCTGGCCCTTCAGACTCCCCATAAGAAGAGGCGCTCTGCTTAGATAGGCGCTTGCCGCATACAACTCCTCGCCAATAAGAGTATAGTCACAGGCCGCTATGAAGAACGGCAATTGGGCCACGGCGTCCGTTCCGGCTATCTGTATAGCACCGGTCGAAGCGCCGGTTTCCGCGAGGATGAGGGACTCTGCGTAGAACATCCCGATAAATAGGTTTGTAGCAGGCCTCTCACGAACCATTATCCCATCAACGGCCGCGACGAACGCGAACTGATTCGTGGTCACATAGAACACGTCCTGCTCGTTATAGGCATCGGGCTTGCCCGCTGCGAGGAAGCCCTCTCTAACAACTTCCTGGGCCACGGTCATGACGATCGGGTCATAATTGGGCACGATAACTCTTGTATTGTATTCCGCGACAGTCCTTGCCACCCCGGAGAGTATGTTGAGCGATGCAATCGTGGCAACATCCGAAATGAAACTAATGCCCGGAACATAGAGGATCGGCTTGCCCATCTCGGTCGCGCGTCCGACTGCCTCGTCCAGGGCGTCCAGACCAGCAATCCTGCGAACGAAGAGGTCTTTGCCCTTCTTAGCGTGAAAGATAAAATAGAGTAGAAGTACCACATAGACCATAGTCACGATGAGCGTGTTCAGGCGACCGAGATTGAACCACTGTACCTTTGCCTGAACCGGCCCTATGGTCGTCGGTGTCGATACGCTCCCGATGTCCTTCGCGACGATCTGGTAGTAATAATCTATGTCGTTCTCGACGCCCTCGTCCGTAGCATCAGCTACACCTGCGGAAACAGTCTTGATTTCCTCAAAGGGGCCGTCGGGACTCGTCGAGCGACGTATCTCATATCCGACTACGTCATTCGCGCCCCCAGAATCATCGTACGAGAGCGTCCAAGAAAGGAGTATTGAGCCACCGTCATCATTGGGTGCGTCCTTCGCGGTCAGGTTCCTCGCTGGCGCTGGAGGAGGATCAGCTGCAAAACCTTCCACTTGCGCTGTGGCTATCGAAACGAGAATGAAGATGGCGAGAGAAAGACAGGAAATTACTAGACACCTGCCGCAAATGATGCCCTGATGCATCCGTCTCGAGTTACCCACTAAAGGAACTCCCAACCAATCACATGTGTCATCGACATTCCTTATCTTAAGACCAAATTTGCTTTAGCGCGGGTGAATTCCGCCTTTAGAAGCCTGATCCAGGCTAATCACAATATTAGTATGCCATACGCTAATTCGGCATGTCAAGCAAAAACTACTGCGTGGAAACCTCAAAGGGAGATGGGCAATAAGACTAGTTGATCAGACCCAACCAGTCCTTCAGAAGGAACTGCAATCGACCAATCAGCAGCGATATACGAGCCATTACAGTGTATCCGAAGGAGGCCCCAAAGCCTACCATCAGGAAGGTGACCCCGATCCTCGCTCCGCCTCCAAGGGCGCCCTTATGCTCCTTCGAGAAGAAGAAGAAGATGAGGGTGGTGATCACACCGATTAGGAGAAGCAAAGCGTTAAGTCCAGTATAGAAGAACTCCAGATTCTTGAAGTCGAAGATAGTGGCCTTGATCTGCTGGATCATCCAGGCCTCCATCGTCGGTCCTATCGCGACGCCGCTGTTCACGCCCATCAAGAATGCTATCGAAAGGCGACTCAAAGAACCATACTTGGGACTCACCCTGAGAAGCATGAGAAATCCCATCAAAATTGGGACAATCAGCAGCAGATTAATCAGATGCTCGCCGGTCCGGATAGTGTTGCCGAGGGGAACGACAACATTGGGCTTGAGGTAGTTATAATAGTCGATGATGACGAAATACCCAACCGAGACCCCCACGACCAGGTGCTCAGCGAATTTGTAGAATGGGTTATCCTTGTACAAGAACGAAAAGATACAGAGAGTCAGAAACGCCGCCACCCACGTCCAAAAGGCCTCTACTCCATTCGTCACCAGCACCAATGCGAGCAGTAGTACTACAACGGCTATAGCGATCCGGCCCAAGAGACTACCCATCGTCATTGCTGCACCTCGCTCTCAGACTGCGCCCCTCGCATAGCCGGTTTGCGGCGAGTTCCGAAATAGGCGATATTGCCGAGTATAATCAGTAGAATCATGAGGATATGCACGATGGACTGCGCGTCCATACCTGACTTGGCGGCTGCCGGACGGTTTATCAGATCCTCATATTCCGCCGCACCGCTGAGGCCCCCGAGCATGCCCTGAAGCTG
>JAFGIT010000228.1 GCA_016929465.1 Candidatus Coatesiibacteriota bacterium
CATACGAAATTCCCGTCGCGCTTGCAAAGCCAAGAGGCGTATAATAATTTCAGATTGTTTTCAATGTAGCCGGGCAGCCGCAGAAATAGGTATGGATGAAGGTAGATGAATCGACGAACGAAGATAGTATGTACACTCGGACCGGCAACAGCCGATAGCGAGATGATCGCCGCCTTGATCGAGGCTGGCATGGATGTCGCAAGGCTCAATCTCTCCCACGGCACACACCAGGAGCATTCCTCAACAGTATCAGAGATAAGACAGGTCTCTGAAGACAGCGGCCGCCATGTGGCAATTCTCATGGACCTCCCGGGCCCCAAGATGCGTCTCGGGACGTTCGAGACGGAACCGATCACCCTCGAAAAGGGAGACAAGTTCAGAATCACCGTTGACCAAGTGCCCGGGACCCAGGAATGCGTATCGATCAGCTACAAGGACTTCGCAAAACAGGTGAAAGCAGGAGAGAAGATACTCCTTGCAGACGGCGCACTAGAATTCCTGATAGAGAAGACCGACGGCACTAACGTCGATTGCCTGGTCGAGGACGGTGGCGAGCTCTCAAGCCACAAGGGCGTGAACGTCATCGGCCCCACCCTCGATATTCCAGCGATCACCGAGGAGGACAAGGACCATATCGCATTCGCGGTGCGGGTCGGCGCCGACTACATCGGCCTCTCCTTCTGTCACAGAACGAGCGACATTCTCGAGGCAAAGAAGATAATCTCCGACCACAAATCGAACATACCCGTGATCGCCAAGATCGAAAAACGGGAGGCGGTCGATCGCATCGAGGAGATTGTCGATGCGGCTGACGGGGTGATGGTCGCCCGGGGCGACCTCGGCGTGGAGATACCATTGCACGAGGTCCCGATTGCTCAAAAGCGGATTATCGCCTGCGCGAATGAGGCGAACAAGCCGGTGATAACCGCGACGCAGATGCTATGCTCGATGGTCAACAACCCGAGGCCGACCCGCGCCGAGACGACGGACGTGGCGAATGCCATCCTGGACGGAACGGACGCCATGATGCTCTCGGAGGAGACATCTATCGGGAAATTCCCAATAGAGGCGGTCAAAACGATGGCTGATATAGCCGAATTCACAGAGCCGCATCTCTGCCCGATTATGGCAGCCCTGGAGGAAGGCGAATGCAGGATAGAGGCTGCTGTAGGTCATTCCACGGCGACAGCAGCCCTGGATCTTGGGGCTCGGGCCATCGTTGCCTTCACCAGGACCGGAAGAACCGCGCAACTCATCTCGCAACACAGGCTGCCGATCCCAATAGTCGCCATAACGCCCGACAGGAGCACGCTCAGGCGCCTCAACATCTTCTGGGGAGTCATGCCGGTTCTAATAGAGGAGATAATGAGCACGGACCACATGCTAGAGGTGGCCGAGCGAGTTCTCAGCGAGCGAGGAATAATAAAGGCCGACGAGATCTACATTGTCACCGCCGGTCTTCCCGCCTCAGAGTTGACGCCGACCAACTTCATGCGCGCCGCGAGGCTCTGATATGAGATGTTTGCCACGCATTGAGGATCTTCACTTCAAACTCGTGGGTGATTGAGGGATATGTCTGATAAGAAGCGGATATTCCTGATAGACGGCCATGCGTTCATCTTTCGGTCCTTTTTTGCCGAAAGAACGCTCGCGACCTCGGGAGGGATCCCGACGAACGCGATCTACGGCTTCATCAGCTCGCTGCTCAGGGTGATGGACTCGTATGACGTAGAATATATCGCGGTCGCGCTCGATTCGCCGGGCCCCACCTTCCGCAATGAGATATATCCCGAATACAAGGCAAATCGGCCAGAGCCTCCGGAGGACCTAATAGTCCAGATGCCTTATGTCACTGAATTCTTGGAGGCAATGCACATACCGAGCTTCGCCCTCGATAATTTCGAGGCGGACGACTTAATCGGCACGCTTGCCGAAAAGGCGAGAAAGAAGGGATTCGAGGTTGTCATCGTGACCTCGGACAAGGACATGTTCCAGCTAGTCGGCGATGAAGTGACGGTATTCGACCCCTGGAAGGAGATCACCTACGACGCCGACGGTGTTGTGGACAAGCTCGGAGTGCCCCCTTCGCAGGTCCGTGACCTGCTAGCCCTGATGGGCGATTCCACGGACAATATCCCGGGCGTCCCGAAGGTCGGCAAGACGACCGCTCCGCAGCTCATTGAAAATTACGGCTCGCTCGAGGCCATGCTCTCGGCCTCGCCCGAGAGCTGTGACGATAAGAACCTGAAGAAGGTCATCGACAACAGCGAACTCGCCAGGATGTCGCTGGAACTGGTTACGATAAGGACCGACGTGCCGGTCGAGCTCGATATCGACCGCTGCAGGAGAATTGGGCCCAACCAGGAGGCCCTGCTGAAATTCCTGCGGGAACTGGAGTTTACCTCGCTCGCGAACAGGCTTCTCGAGAAGTCGGTGACCGTCGAGAAGGACTACAGGGCAATTCTCACGAAGGAAGACCTCGACAGCCTTGTGAAAGAGCTGCGCGGGGCGGATGAGTTTGCGGTCGATACCGAGACAACGGGCACGGACCCAATCGCGAGCGACATAATAGGCCTCTCGTTCTCGACGAGGCCCAACTCCGGCTATTACATCCCGTTATCTCATGCCTATATTGGTGCCCCGAGGCAGCTGGAGAGGTCGGTGGTCTTTGCCGCATTGAAGCCCTTGCTGGAGGATCCCAAGAAAAAGAAAATCGGGCAGAATGCCAAGTTCGATATCCACGTCCTGATGAATCAGGGCGTTGAGCTTAAGGGCCTCTCCTTCGATACGATGATCGCAGACTATCTCTTAAGGCCGACACAGCGGGGACACAGTCTCGACGCGCAGGCGCTTCATTACCTCGGCTATCAAGCAACGACATATAAAGAGCTGGTTCCGCTCAGGTCTAATATCAGGGACCTTCGAGACGTAGATGTGCCCCGTGTCACTCAATACGCATCGGAAGACGCCGATATAGCGCTGATGCTCAAGCAGAAGCTCAAGAGGCCGCTGGTCGATGAGGAACTCGATCCGCTCTTCAGGCAAATCGAAATGCCGCTCGTATCGGTATTGGCCGGCATGGAGCGGCGCGGAGTCAGGCTGGACGTATCCTTTTTGGGCACGATGTCGGGCGAATTGAGCGTCGAATTGGACGCTTTGCAAGAGAAGATATTTCATCTTGCAGGTGAGGAGTTCAACATCAACTCACCGAAGCAGCTCGCGAAGATACTCTTCGAGAAGCTCAAGCTCCCAAAGGGGCGCAAGACCAAGACCGAGTATTCGACGGACGTGAAGGTTCTGGAGGACCTTGCGGACATACACCCACTGCCGGCCGAGCTACTTGGATACAGGGAGCTCAACAAACTGAAGTCGACCTATGTCGATGCAATCCCGAAGCTCATCAATCCGCAGACCGGCAGAATTCACACCTCGTTCAACCAGACGATCACAGCGACCGGCAGGCTTTCGAGCAGCGATCCCAACCTGCAGAACATACCGATCAGGACCGACGTGGGCCGCAGGATACGAAGGGCTTTCATACCTAAGGATGGCTGCGTCATCGCTTCGTTCGACTACTCCCAGATCGAACTGAGGCTGCTCGCTCATCTATCCGGTGACGCGGCGCTCGTCGAGGCATTCAGAGAGAATAAGGACATTCATACTCGGACAGCTTCGGGGCTATTCGGCGTCCCAGAGGATGGAGTTTCGAGGGAGCAGCGCGCCCACGCAAAGACGATCAACTTCGGCGTCATATACGGCATGGGTCCCTTCAAGCTCTCGCGTGACCTCAAGATCGATACCGCGACCGCGAAGAAATACATCTCCGACTACTTCGAGAGGTATTCGGGCGTCAGAGCCCTTATCGAGAGCTCATACGAAGATGCTGCTTCGAAGGGCTACGTGACGACCATGTTCGGCAGAAAAAGGCACATCCCAGACATCAACAGCACGAACCGGCAGAAGAGCGAGGCGGCAAAGCGTGCTGCCTTCAACACCATCGTGCAGGGCTCCGCAGCTGATATCATCAAGATAGTCATGGTCAAGCTCTCCGATGCCTTGAAGGAAAGCTCGCTCGGCGCGCACATGATTCTCCAGGTCCACGATGAACTGGTCTTCGAGATCGAGCGGGATCAAGTGGACAAGGCCGTCGAGTTCATCAAGCCGATAATGGAAAACACCGTGAAGCTC
>JAFGIT010000229.1 GCA_016929465.1 Candidatus Coatesiibacteriota bacterium
CTTCCGCGAATCCGTGGGTTTGGCCTTCGGCCTGCACTCCACGGCTACTCACATGATGCCCCGCTGGGGCATTGGCTGAGCAAACCAGATTAATCAGAAGGTAATTCACTGAAATCAATACTGGCCCAAGATCACCTACAATTTTGAGTCACACCCCCTGCAGATGAGACGTTTGACATGCGGCAGACTATTGGTAAAATTACAATTGAATTAGGACATAAAGCTTGCTGCATTTACGAGGGGCTAATCATGAGAAATAAACTCTGTTGGGCACTATTGGCATTGATGATATCGACCGTGTTGGCTGCGGCAGCAATGGCGGACCCCGCAGTCCAGGTCTATACAAACAAACTCGAGTACTACTGGGGTGACGACCTCAAGGTCTATGTGGCTGCGCAGAATCCAGACTCGGAGATAGAGGTCGATTTTTACCTCTTCCTGAAGACTCCGAGTGGCAAATTCCTCTTCTGGCCGACATTCTCGACAACTCCCCAGCCGAATAGATATACTCTTCCCGCTGGCCTTGACCTCCAGCCCACCGTGTTAATCGATATGCAGGTCGCCGAGGGCGCGCCGCTCGGGACTTATACCTGGTACGGGGCTCTTACGAACGCCGGCGACATCTGGATAATAGGCGAATACGGCCAGGTCTCGGTTGACTTGATCAGCTCTAGCGAGCCGCTTTCTGCTTACGCAACGGCGAATCCGAAGCGCGGACCAGCCCCGCTCAGGGTGTCTTTTCACGGCGAGGCGACCGATGGCATGCCGCCCTATTCTTACTACTGGGATTTCACTTCGAACGGCATCATCGATTACGAAGGTCAGGACATAGAATATACTTATGGAACACCGGGCATGTACGAGGCGCTTCTCGTCGTTGAGGATGCGGAAGGCTCCACTGCTGAGGACTATCTCACGATAAACGTCTCGAACGAACTGACCGTGGAAATCGAGGCATCCGCAACATCCGGCGAGGCACCCTTAAAGGTGTCTTTTACTGCGAACGCCACTGGTGGCTTCGAGCCCTATACCTACGAGTGGGACTTCCAGGGAGACAACAAGCTAGACGATACGACTCGAACTCCTGAATACACCTATACGACTGCTGGCAAATATAACTGCGCGGTCAGGGCGACCGATTCTCGAGGCTCGACTGCAATGGACCGCCTTACGATAACCGTCGATTCTGGGACGGCTCCTCCGGGGATGGTCCTGGTTCCGGCCGGCGAGTTCTCGATGGGTAGCACAGAAAACGGGACGGCAGGAGATGAGACTCCGGTGCATGACGTCTGGCTCGATGCCTATTACATCGATCGCTATCCAGTAACGAATTCCGAATACAGGGAGTTCATCCTCGACACCGGCAATCTCGAGCCAGCCTACTGGGATGACGAGAACCTCAACCAGCCCGATCACCCGGTCGTGGGCATAACGGAGGAGGAGGCTCAGATATACTGCATCTGGGTAGGGAAGACACTTCCGACCGAAGCGCAGTGGGAAAAAGCGGCAAAGGGGCCGACGCATCGGATGTTCCCCTGGGGCGACTTCCAGCCCAACAGCGGCGGTGTCTGGTATGCGAATTTGAATGACCCCGGCGCCGGAGCGGATGCGGATGGTTTCGAATACACTTCACCAGTGGGTTACTATAACGGTCTGAATCACGGCACAGGCAACGGCGGTAGTCCCTATGGGTGCTACGACATGGCCGGCAACGTGTGGGAGTATTGCTCCGACTGGTACACGACCGACTATTATTACTTCTCTCCGTACGAGAATCCCACCGGACCGAGCTTTGGGACGATTAAGACGATACGCGGCGGGTCGTATGACAGCCCGGTTTGGGACGTTAGGACCTCATGTAGAGACTGGCGGATTCCGACGGAGTGGGAGCAGTTCGTCGGATTCAGGTGTTCCCTCACGTTGGCTGCGGCCGAAGATATGTATGGAGAGGACTGAAATCGCAGCCGGGGTAACGCCGGGTATTCTCCTGGCGGCGCCGAGCGTAGGCGGCCTGGATTCGACAAGCCGTTGTTTGATCTCGGCTCGAAGCCCAGCAATTTGGCTGAAATCGACATCGTCAGGGATTCTGATCTTGTCGAGCTGTTCGGCATTGACGAGGCGCGACTCCTCCCGCTTGATGTAGCCCTCGTACTTCACGAGCATCTCTACGATGTCGCGGTCATGCTGCCCGAGATCCGACTCGAAGCCGAATTTCCCGATCAAGCTCTCGTAGCGCACCTCCGGTCGCCTCAGTAGCTCGAGAAATGTCAGTCCGGCGATCTCGCTGCCCGGCTCGAGCTTTGGTCTGGACTTCCCAAGGGACTGCATCTCAGTCGCTCTCGCCTTGTCCCTGATTCTCATATTCTCGAACACTTCGTCACCTATGAGGCCAAATTCGTGGCCGTATCCCATCAGGCGAACGTCCGCAGTATCTGCCGCCAACAGCAGGCGGTGCTCTGACCTTGCGGTGAACATCCGGTAGGGCTCCTTGCAGCCGGTCGTGACAAGATCATCGATCATGACGCCGATGTATGCCTCACGTCGCGATATCTCGAATGGTGGCCTTCCCTGAACCTTGAGCGCGGCGTTGATTCCGGCGATCAGCCCCTGGCCCGCAGCCTCCTCGTATCCGGAGGTGCCATTCGTCTGGCCCGCCAGATACAGGCCCGAAATCCGATGCGTCTCGAGCGTGCGCTTGAGATGGGTAGGTTGGATGAAATCATATTCGATTGCGTATCCCGGGCGAGTGATCCGGACTTCTTCCAGGCCCTCGACAGAGCGCAGCATCGAGACTTGGGCGTCAAATGGCAGGCTAGTTGCAAAGCCGTTTGCATAATACTCGTCTGTGCTTAGCCCCTCCGGCTCGATGAATATATGGTGTGTCTCGCGCTCTGGGAACTTCTTGATTTTGTCCTCGATAGAAGGGCAATAGCGTATGCCGATGCCGGATATTTTGCCCGAGAAGAGAGCGGAACGCCCCAGATTATCTCGGATGATCTCATGGCACCTCGGTGTCGTCCTGGCAAGATAACAGCTCACTTTATTGCCATTGACGCCCGGGAATACGAAGGAGAACTTGGGCGGCGGCTCGTCTCCGTCCTGCTTCATCAACTTGGAGAAATCTATGGTCCTTCCATCCAATCTGGGCGGAGTTCCGGTTTTGAGACGTAGCAGCTCGAAGCCCAGGTCCTTCAGCGATTGAGCGAGTTCATATGACGATGGGTCTCCCAGGCGGCCCCCTGCGACCGAGTTCTGCCCGATGTGCATCATTCCCGATAGGAAAGTCCCTGCCGATATAATGACCGCTTCGGCACCTATTTCTCCACGAAATAGACACCTGATGCCGGCGATCTTCCCCGATGAGACCTCCAGACCGATGACTTCGTCCTGAATGAGGTCGAGGCCGCTCTGCCCCTCAATGACCTGCCTGAATCTCTGTGAATAGTTCGCCTTGTCCGCCTGTGCCCTCGGACCTCTCACCGCCGGCCCCTTGCGACGGTTGAGCAGGCGGAATTGGATGCCCGTCTGGTCGATAACCTTCCCCATCTCCCCTCCCAGGGCATCGATCTCCCGGACGATATGCCCCTTGCCAATCCCTCCGATGGCTGGATTGCAGGACATGGCGGCGATCTTATCCGCGTTGAGCGTAACGAGTAGTGTGGGGCAGCCCATCCTGGCCGAGGCTAGAGCTGCCTCGCATCCTGCATGACCTGCCCCGACGACTATCACGTCGTAGTGGTTCAAAGAAGCATCCTCCGCTTGCATGGCTCCTTTGGTCCATCCTCTCCGCGGTAAAACACGTTCGTCATATTATTCGATCTCATCTTCGATGTGGCGCCGAAGCGCTCCTATTTGCCAATGCAGAAATGCGAGAAAATCTCGTCAAGTATATCGGCCTCGACCTCGATGCCGAGAAGCTCATCGAGCGCGCTGAGAGCCTCGTTCAGGTCTCTGCTCGCGAACTCGGGCCAGCCGTCATTATCAAGACCAGTCATCGCGCGGCCGATCGCGGCGCTTGCCCTTTCGAGTAGGCCCTCGTCTCTGACAGTGCCCATAACACATGTCTCGTCAGAAGGAGCGGGCAGCAGCTGGTCCAGAAGCCCGCTCAGTGAACATTTCAGGGCATCGATGCCGCGTCCATTTCTGGCGCATGTCCTCAACGTCACGGCGTTTGGTGCCCTTTTCTGAGCACCCAACGTCTCAGGCGTCCAGACTTCACTGATATCGATCTTGTTAAACACCAGGACGGCCGGCCGGTTGCCCCATTTCTCGACTAATTCCAGATCATGCGGCTCCAGGGCCGAAGATGCGTCGAAGACGAGTATGCGCACATCGGCATTCTCGGCCGCCTCTTCCATCTTGGCACGGGCCTTCTCGTCGAGTTCATCTCTCTGAATAAGCACTCCAGCGGTATCGCTGAAGCGCACATTTCTGCCGGAGGGAAGGATAAGGTCAGCATCGATCCTGTCCCGTGTTGTGCCCGGCGTGGCGCTTGTGATGACCCGCTCCTCCTTGAGTAGCGCATTCAGGATAGTTGATTTTCCGACATTTGCCTTCCCGATAATCGCAATCGTGGGGGTCTTGCGAAGCACCTGGCTCCTCTTGTATGCCGCCAGCATCTCGCCAATCTGCCGAATGATCTCTTTCAGGGCCGATGATGGCTGGCTTCTCAATGGACCGTCATCCGCGCGATCATCGTGGATTAACGCCTCATCCGAGACGTCTTCAGGGAAGTCGATCGACGCGTCGATCCCGGCTTTCACACGTATCACGTTGCCCCGAATGCCCCTGACCACCTCGGATGCCCGTCCCTGAACCTGCGATAGCGCGATGCGCTTGGCCTCTTGCGTTTCGGCGCTTATCAGCTCCATGACGGCCTCCGCCTGACACAGGTCCATTTTGCCGTTCAAGAATGCACGCCTCGTGAATTCCCCGCCCGCAGCCAGCCTCGCCCCCGCGTCTATCACTGCCGACAGCACATCCCTGAGCACGAGTGGGGAACCATGGCAGCTAATCTCGGCCATATCCTCTCCTGTGTAGGAATTCGGCGAGTGGAATACACTCAAGAGCACTTCATCCAGGATGAAGCCATCTCGCAGGATCCGCCCGAATTGGATTGATGATCGGTGCATTTCGATCGCCCTTCTCCTGCCGCTGAAGATGCGGTCGGCTATGGCAAGGGAATCGCGCCCCGATAATCTGATTACGCCAATCGCGGCAGCACCGGATGCCGTTGAAATTGCAGCTATCGTATCATGGTCTTCAGGCAGCATAGTCGTTTCGCATTTGTTCTGGATTTCGAAAAGCAGATTATCGAGTTGTCGCTATTATCTTTCCGAAACCACCGCGGATCAAATATCATCTCGGAAGGCAATCAACATATCACTCGCAGAGCAAAAGGCCCAACAGCAATCATCGCGATTGGAATCTGCCCGAATCTGTAGCCAAGTCGGACGAGCGGCTGCATGTCAGCTCGTCGAGGGCATTTAGGATGCGATATTGACTTGACAATTGGGGACCGAGAGCTATCAAATAAAGTGTTAGGGTAATGGATTCATGCAATTTGTTTCAGCCGTGGTGCGAGTGATTGCGCCGCAAACAATTGGAGGAATATAACATGGGACAATTCTCTAGGCGAGTTCTTCGCTTCGCGTTGGTGGTTGTCATACTGGGCCTTTCTGGCCTTGTATTTGCACAACAGGGCCCAGAGATCTATATCACTATAACAAGTCCGTCTCTTATGAGGGAAGAGCCGGCCGCGGATGGCACATTCAATATCCAGTGGACAGATGGCAGCTTTGGCTACATCACCCTCTTCTACGATTCGGATACCGAAGAGGGCGGCGAGGTTCAGATCAATCCCTTCGCGTTTCCAGCTTTGGAGTTCTCCAATTTCGCTTGGAACACGAGCAGCATGCCGAACCTCACCGAATGGTACATCGTCGGCAAAATCAGAATGTCGCTCGATGAGAGCGAGGAGTGGATAGACGTTTCCTACAGCATCGGCACCGTTTACATCAACCGAGTGCTGGAGCCTGTAATAAGGGTGGGTCCCGACACTAATGTTACTGCGGATAGGGCGATAACACTCTCATTCCAGCTCAGGGGCGTGGGCTATTATTATCTATTTTATGACGTGGATAGGGAGCCCGGTGGCGAAGGCGTCATCATGGGTCCTTCGAGCATGTTCACATACCCCGACTTCACGCCGGCAACTTTCGACTGGGAAACGAAGGACCTCCCCCACGGCCAGAGCTACTACATCGTGGGTAGGACAAAGAGCAGCACGAGCAGCTCTGAATGGTCATATTCAGAGACTTCTTTGGGGAAAATCACCATAGACCACACTCAGAGCTACTACATAAACGTTCAGGAACCATCCGGGATCGAGTATCTACCGGTAGGGGACTCGTTCCAGGTCTATTGGGAAGACCACGACCCGAACGTTCTTGCCTACGTTAACTTCTATACCGATACGGATATAGATGATGATCCATCGGATGATGTCAGACGTACCCCCCTCCCGATAGCAATATCAGGCACACAGAACAACACGACTATAACGTTCAATGATCTCAGTGATCAGGGCGGTAATATCTACTATGTCATCGGAAGAATTGTCGAAAGCAATCAAGGCAACGGCGGGGAAATCCTCGCTGAGGGATATGCAAAGGGCAATATAGTCCTGTATCGTGCTGAGGGACAGGATACGACTCCGCCGGCTGCGGTTCAGGACCTGAGGGCTGAACCCTGGGGAGACGGCGCGAATGTTACTCTGAGGTGGACCGCTCCCGGAGACGACGGCAATTATGGCACCGCCTCATCCTATAACATCCGGTACTCGACCACATTGTTCGAGAACGACGCTGACTTCGCCAGTGGGACCCAGGTGCCTTATATTGACACTGTGACCGGCAATATTCCGCTGGAGTCTGGTAACTTGCAGATGGCTGTTGCTCGGGGTCTTTCGCCCTCCACGGTTTATTATTTTGCACTGAAGGCAACTGACGATGCAGGCAATATCTCACCAATGTCGAACATCGCGTGGACAGACCCATCACTGCCGGTCGAGCTATCGTCATTCGAAGCGGTCCCTGGGGTCGGTCAGATAATACTCAAGTGGACGACGGCTTCCGAGCGGGATGCAATGGGCTGGCACGTTGCGAGAGCGGACCAGGCAAACGGCGAGTTCAGCATCATAACCAACAAGTTGATCCTGGCTTCGGGGACAAGCGCCGAGCCGCATAGCTACAGCTACACCGATACGGCTGTGACGGCAGGAACGACATACTATTACAAGTTGGTGCTCTACAATCTCGATGGCAGCCGGGAAGAGAGTCTTGTGGTTTCTGGCTCCCCGCTCCTTTCGCCAACGGATCCCATCTCCGATCAATATCCTCTGATCCTGGCCGGCGGCTTCATGGGCTCGGTAATCGAAACCTCGACAGGCGGCCAATTGACCATCATGGCCATGGTCGATCCACATACAGGATCAGGTCAAATCGAGAAGGTGGAGTTGCTCTACATGGGAATTCCAGCGGCCGAGCTCTATGACGACGGGACCCATGGGGACGATGTCGCGGGAGACAATATCTTCCACGCGACCGTTGATGTCGGACCCGGACTCGCAGCAGGAGATTATATCCTGGAGATCGTCGCCACCGACACGGACGGCAACCAGAGCCCGGTGTTCCCATACGTGACGGTAAGGTGAGATAGCCGTTTAGTCGATGAGGATACCGGAGATATTTCCGGGCTTTAGTGTTCATGTTTATTCAAAGGCCGGGCAGCGTGGGCTGCCTGGCCTTTTTCATTCTGTGAGGAAAAGCCCATCATAACCGAAGCCACTGGGCGTTCCGAGACGAATTCGACCGTCGTTTAGACGGCGAGGAGGCCATGAAGGTCAATATTCTCCATAGCTGGGAATTGTCATACACGAGGGCCGCAGACCTACAACGGGAGTTGGCGCTCCGTATCATCAGGGAGAACCACGTCGATCGGCATTCGCTGAGACATGTTGCGGGGACGGACGTGTCATATTCACGGGCAACCAACCGGTGCTACTGCGGCGTCTCGGTGCTCAGCTATCCAGACTTGAATGTGGTTCTCGAGGAGACCGCGGTTGTGGAGGCCACGTTTCCGTATATTCCGGGGCTGCTTTCATTCAGAGAAATCCCCGGTCTGATCGATGTCTTCGAAGCGCTTCGAATCACGCCAGATCTCATCATCGTTGATGGGCAGGGACTTGCTCATCCGAGAAGACTTGGACTGGCATGTCACCTCGGGCTAATCCTGGATATACCGACCATCGGCTGTGCTAAGTCGAGGCTGATCGGCGAGCATGAGATGCCTGCCGCCACAAAGGGTGCCCAGTCTGACCTGTTGGACAAGGGAGAGAAGGTCGGCGTTGTCCTGAGGAGCAGGACTGGTGTATCTCCAGTCTATGTATCGATAGGTCACAGGATTGACCTTACGACGGCAGCCGAACTCGTGCTGAACTGCTGCCCGAAGTATCGGCTGCCTGAAACGACCAGGGCAGCTCACCGCCTCGTGTATTCGCTGATGAGGGAACACGAGCAGCAGTAAGGGCAAGCTTGAGACTTAGGATAGGAGGCTCGGGGGCGGCCAAGGCCACCCCCAAACTCGGATGTATCCTAAACTCTAGTAAACGATGAAGCTCCACGACGCGATCGCGACATTGCTCTTGAAGTTCATTGTCCCGGGATCGGTAAAGGCTGCATACCAGACATAATTGCCCGGCTGCAAAGCCGGCAACTGCTGCTTCACCAGCTCGTAACTGGGAACGGAGAAGCCCGATGAAAGCGGGAATGAACTCAAGAATGGAGCGATCTGATCGCTGAACGACGGATAGTACAGCCATACACCACCCGGACAAGTGAGCGCGACATAGAGGTCAACGTCTGCAGTTGGGCCGTTGTTTGTGCAACTTATCCAGAGAATATGCCAACCACCCTGGCTATATGTGTTGCTGTTGAGATTCAGGTCAGTATCAATGGGATTTGAGCCATAGACGCTCGGGCCTGTATTCACTCCGCTCGAAGGCTCGCGAACCTGTCCGCCCATTCCATCGTAGAAGTAGAAGTAATACGTGTGTGAGCCCTCGTTGAGATTCGTCGAATACCGATATGTCCCGTTCGCTGCAGCGCCTTCCATTAATGTCAGAGGGTGCTTGACCCCATCTACATAGACCACGCCAGTAGCGGGCTCATCACCGTCTGCATCGTAATAATGAACTCCATAGGTGAACTCCTGCGCCCTATTGCCAGCCTCCGGATCGACGCCTGCATCTGTCAGAACAGGGGGAGTGTTTCCGGCGCCAACCTCTGGACCGGAGTAGTCGCCGCTCTCTGGTGCCCTCGCGACTGCACCTGACTGATCCTCGAAACGGAAATAGAAATTGTGTGTGCCCTGAGACAGGTGGGTGTTGTACGCATAGACGCCATCGTGTGGATCGCCCGATATCAGGGCCATTCCGTTTTCCTCACCGTCTATCACCACGACGCCCGTGGCCGGAGAGTCTCCATCCCCGTCATAGTATCTTGCTGAATAGACGAAATTCGTGTCCGTCGTCCCGCTCTCAGGGTTTACGCCGGCGTCAGCGAGCAGTGGCTCTATATTCCCCTCTTGCACCGTGGGGCCCGAATACGTGCCGGAATCCGGAAGACGGTCCGTCCCACCTGAGCCGTCGCTGCATGTGAAATAGTAGCTATGGACGCCAACGGTTAGCTGGTTCGTCTGGAATCTGTAGAATCCTTGATAGGGAGAACCATCGTAGAGGCTCATCGGAACCTTCGTCCCATCGATGGTGACGCTTATCTCCGTCGGAGTATCCGCATTGGCGTCGTCGTAATACACCTTATAGGTAAAGGTTGTGCCAGGCCTCGCGATCGTCGGCCAAACCTCACCCTCGGAAAGGACCGGCGCGATGTTCGCCCCACCAATTGTCGGTCCTGAGAAGCTTCCGGAGGTTGGCGATCTCGCCGAAAGAGAGTCTGCATCTTCGAAGTAGAAGTAGAATGTGTGGCTGCCGGAGCTCAGGGTCGTCGAGTAATGGTATTCGCCGTCCGCCGCTGTCCCGGATGCAAGTGACATAACATAGGGAGTCTCATCTATGAATACATTCTTTATGGTCGGTGCGGTCTCGTCGGGATCCTGATAGTGCACCGAATAGGTGAACGTCGTCGAGATCGAGCCGGCAAATGGTGCAACACCGCCGCCGCTCAAAGTCGGAGCCTTTGTCCCGCTTTCCTCCGCTCCGGTCACGACGAGCGAATACGCCTGAGGCCCCTCCGGTGTGTTGTGTCCCCGCACTCTGATGGTGTAGTCGCCGGCCGATGGATAGCGGATATATACACACTCTTCGACGTTCAGCCTGTCGTGGTCGCCGCCAGGAACGGAGAGACCATAGCTGAACCAGTTGCCGCGATATTGATCTCCGTTGGGTGCTGTCACGAGCAGGTCCAGGTCATTGACGAGGTTCGTCTGCGCTGACTCGAGCGACGGATAGTCGGTCCATACAAGCGTGACCTTGAGCATCTGGGCGGAGGAGACTGTAAGAACGTAATCGTCATAGCTTCCTGTTTGAAGGCCCGGGCTGACGTCCCAGACCGTCAAAGGCGTGCTGTCGCCATCGAA
>JAFGIT010000230.1 GCA_016929465.1 Candidatus Coatesiibacteriota bacterium
CCCTTGACGTTGAAGCTGAATCGCCCCGGCTTGTAGCCGCGCTTGCGGGCCTCGACTGTCGCTGCGAATAGGTCCCTTATCTGGCTGAAGGCCTGCGTGTAAGTCGCCGGGTTCGAGCGCGGAGTGCGTCCGATCGGCGTCTGATCGATCTCAATGACCTTATTTATATATCCTATGCCCCGAATCTCGTCGTGGTGTCCCGGTATCTGCCTCGAATGATAGATGTGCTTAGAGAGAGCGCGATATAGTATCTCATCGACGAGCGAGCTCTTACCCGAGCCCGAGACGCCCGTCACGCAGCAAAAAACGCCAAGCGGGATCTCGACGTCAATCCCCTTCAGGTTGTTCTGACGTGCGCCGATTATCTCTATCGATCTGCCCTTTAATAGCCGCCTTTTCGCCGGGACCGGGATCATTCGCCTCCCCGATAGATAGTCCCCGGTCAGCGACTCCCTGCTCTGCATTACCTCCGTGGCTGGTCCTGCGCTTACGACGAGCCCTCCCTTCTCCCCTGCCCCCGGGCCGAGGTCGATGACGTGGTCCGCCTCCCGAATCGTCTCCTCGTCGTGCTCGACGACGACCACGGTATTTCCAAGGTCCCTCAGATCGCAGAGCGTCTCCAGAAGCCGTCTGTTGTCGCGCTGATGTAGCCCGATACTCGGCTCATCGAGCACGTAGAGCACGCCAACCAAGCTCGAGCCGATCTGCGTCGCCAGATGAATCCGCTGCGATTCTCCGCCGGAGAGCGTCGATGAGGTCCTGTCGAGCGTGATGTATCCGAGGCCGACTTCCCGCAGGAAGCCGAGGCGCGCGACGATCTCCTTCAGCACTCTCCCCGCTATCTTCTCTTCCCGCTCGGGCAGGGCGAGTGCGGCGAAGAATTCCGACGCGGCTTCCACGCTCTTCTCGGTGACCTGGTTAATGCTCAGATCGCCCACCTTCACCGCAAGCGTCTCCGGCCGAAGCCTCGCGCCGCCGCATTCGGGGCACGGAATCGTACTCATATAACGGCCGATCCACTCGCGCATCTCCTCGGATGCCGTCTGCAGGTATCGGCGGTCGAGGTTATTCAGAATCCCCTCGAAGCGCTTGATGCGCCCCCATCTGAGTGTGCCGGCCTTGAACCTGAGCTTTACCCGCTCCTTGCCAGAGCCGTGCATCAGGATTTGCCGTATCTCCTCAGGGAGGTCCTTGTAAGGGGTGTTCGGATCGAAGCCGTAATGCTCTGCAAGTGAGTGAAAGACCTGCACTGTCATCGAGCTCTCTGAGCTCGCCCACGCCTCGATCGCGCCATCCACGAGCGATTTGCTCGGATCGGGAACGACCAGCTCCTCGGATGCCGAGCGGACGAAGCCAAGCCCTGAGCACATCTGACAGGCCCCGTAGGGGCTGTTGAACGAGAACGCTCTCGGCTGCAGCTCCTGGTAACTTATCCCACACTCCAGGCAGGCCATCACCGAGGAGAAGGTGCGGATGCCGTAGCCCTCCAGCGGATTCTCGCCGGCGCTATCCTCCGTCTTTTCGCCCTTCTTCTTGCCGATGCGCTTCCTCCCTGTCCCAGCGTCCGGGTCGTCCGACCAACGGAGCTTTCCGTACCCATCCTCGAGTGCGATTTTCACCAAATTCTCCGATAGCTTCATCGAGAGCTCGACGGAGTCGGTCAATCGGGAGCGGTTCTTCTCGGCGACGGTCAGCCTATCGACAACCACGTCAATGTCGTGGGTCTTATACTTCTCGAGAGCGATATCCTCTACGAGCTCGCGCATTTCGCCATCGACGAAAACTCGTACGAAGCCCTGCTTGGCAAGGTCCGCGAATAAGGCGGTGTATTCGCCCTTTCTGCCGCGAATGACGGGCGCTAGAACGTAGAGCTTTCTGCCCTCGGGCATACTGAGCACCGTATCGACTATCTGCTGGGCGGATTGCGATTCGATGCGGCGTCCGCACTTGTAGCAGTGCGGGATGCCGATTCGGGCGAAGAGCAACCTGAGGTAGTCGTATATCTCGGTGACGGTCCCGACCGTCGAGCGTGGGTTCTTGCTGACGGGCCGCTGCTCGATGGAGATAGCGGGTGAAAGCCCCTCGATATAATCGACGTCGGGCTTGTCCATCTGCTCCAGGAATTGGCGAGCATAAGCGGAGAGCGACTCGACGTAGCGCCGCTGCCCCTCGGCGTAGAGCGTGTCGAACGCGAGTGACGATTTCCCGGAGCCCGAGAGCCCAGTGATCACCACGAGCTTGTTCCGCGGGATCGTCACGTCGATGTTCTTGAGGTTGTGCTCCCTGGCACCCTTGATGAATATGTCGTCAGCGTGCATGGATTATCTTCAAGATGTCCTTTGAAGGTCGATATTCAGCACAAACAGCCCGGCTCATTCTCCTGCCCAAGCCGGCAGCATCAATGTATTCCCCGTGTGAAACAATCGCAAGTGGGAGGGCGGCACACATCTGGAGTGCGGTGTGCTCGCACCGCTTTGGAGTGCGGTGGCTTGACGCCGCTTTCATTGGTGGTGGCTTGACACCACCCAATTGCGGATTTCGGATTGCGGATTGACCGTAGCGTGGGGTGGGCTTTCGATCCAGCCAAGAATCTGTCCGCAGATTGCGCAGATTTCGCAGATTGGGAACTACGGATTGGCAATGATCGCATGATGGATGCCGGTCAACAGCCGCCAGGTGACCTTGAACTTTGAACCTTCAACTTTGAACGCCGCGCCAACGCCGCGCCATCAGCCTCCAAAGCCCAGCAAACACATTGATCAGCGGCACTCTCCTCGCATAATCCCGCCATTCCTCACCGTGCTTCTCCGCGCAATATCGGTCTTCCAGAACCGTATGCACGACGAACAGCACGACCGCGGGGATCGCGAGCGCGATCACCAACGCGCTCTGCACCAGGCACACAAAGCCCATGTTGATCATGATATAGCCGAGATACTGCGGATGCCGAACGACCGCATAGATGCCGCGATCGACGACCGCGGTCGTCTGCATACAATCCTCCTCCGCCTTGCTCCTCCCATACTTCCGCAGCGCATAGAAGGGCAGGTAAATGAACAAGGCGGATGCAACGAGAATGACCGCCCCCACCTTCCGCAAGACCAAGATCCCGCCCCCATCAGAGAACACGGATAGGATCAGGACCGCAATTGTGAGGCCAGCTGCTAGCCAGCCGAATGCTTTGGGGCGTGTTTGCATTCCGGAGTCGGCTATCTGTGATCCTATTAGACGAAACTAGCCTATTCGATCCGCTCTATGCTCTGCACTGAAGCTGGTTAGAGTGATTTCCCCTTGCTTTATAATGTAATGAGCCCTTACCGTCCGGCCTGGATATGATATCCTGAATCTGCGCTCCCCCTGCCGGCTGCGAATAGTCTCATCGCCGAGCTCTGGATCTGGCACACGATAAAGCAGCTTGGTTAGCGCGTCGATGAATCCCCGCTGCAATCTCCTATCGCCGGTGGAGGATCTATCAAGCGCTCTCCTGAATGCTGGCAACATCGCTAACTTCATCGGTTCATCAAGCACACCTGGCAATTGCGCGAATGAGGGGTTGCTTCTGAAATGAACTCTGGCAATGCCCCGTAGATCGTCTATATCCCATAGGCCAAGTCTCTCGAGTTGGACGAACCAGCTATTCTCATCCCAGACCAACGGTACCTCAAAATCAAGAGACTCGCCCGATTGGTCATCGATGAGCTTCAGGGATACATGTGATGCGTCCTTCGGCGATTCCTCACTTTTCCAAGTGGCAATCTGGATCCTCATATCATCCTCTATAAAGTGCATCTCCAAGCAAGCTAACAAGTCATCCCACGCGCTAATTACCTCATCAATCTCGATATGCTGGCCAATAACATCATCCGGCCTCAAGACGGCCCTTTTAGAAAGAGATTGAGGTATCTCAATGGACTGGATGCTCTGTAGCAACTGGCCCATAACCATTTGAAGATCTCTGGCCTCAGGGCATTGCCTGTCTATACCATAGGGGAAATGCCCCCATACAAGGCCGGCCATTTGCTGAGATACTGCAATTGCCAGTCGATATTCTCGACACATCTTCTTATGCAAGCAAATAGCCTCAAAGCGAAGCCTGCAATGCTGCTGTCCGGTCAACCAGTCCTCAGATTTGTAGAAAAGCAGCGCCGGGTCTAACGCCGATAGGAGCATTCTCTACTTGCCGTTGCGCTTAGTGAATCCAGCTCGAATAATCCTCTCGGCCTCATCCGAGGCCTCGGGAAGAAAATCTGGCGGCCAATTCTCAATGATACCGTAGCGGTCCACTTTCAGTTGATCGATTCTCGCGCCTTCGCCATCCTGCGGCGGCGATATGAATAGAATGTTGACCTTGTCCTTGAGCTCATCTGAAGGATCCTCAGCGATACGCCTTCTCAATCGGTTGATGAAGTGATCACTGTGGGTCTCCAAGAGCACACGTTTGCCCGCAAGCGCAACCGTTAGCAGGAAGTCTGCCAGGCCAGCCTGGAGTTTGGGATGCAGATGAATCTCGGGCTGCTCAAAAATCAAAATCGAATCATCAGGTGAGACAAATGACATGACTATGATTGGAAAGAGCTGGCTTATGCCAAAACCTACGTCGGAGATTGTGATCCATTTCTTCTTATCAGGTCCCAAAGGGAGGACCACTTCATACACCGTGGAAGCCAGTGATCTCACATCGATGTTCTCCGCAAGCCCCAGGCGCCGAAAGGCGTCGTCAACTGCATCGCACAGTCTGACTTGTTCGATTTGTCCATCAATAGCCGGCAGATAGTCAATCGTTCTGTCATGCTCAAGATTGAGAATCTGTGCCGCCTTTTCGCCAGCGGTCCCCAGATCTTTGAAAGGCCCTGCCCGGTGTGGATAGGACCTTTGAGGAGGCTCTCTAAGGGGACCTAGATACCACAGTCTATCACTAAGATCCCTCTCCAATTCCAAAAGCGGATTCAGGAAAATCGGGTCGAGCCATCGCATCTCTGCTCGGTGTAAGCCGTCCCCATTTTCCTCATCTCGAGTTGGTCCAAAATAGGAAGGCAGAAAGAATCTATAGTCGAAATTGACGGAGTCCTTCTCATTTAGAAACTGGGGAATTCTCATACCATGGCCAGAGATCTTCACGGTGTACTCACCTGCCTTCAACCTCTGGAGACTCAATCTCGGGCCGTGATGCGATTCCACCGACGTGGCCATATCGAAAGACGATTCCTCAATGTCCCCCTTGCCATTCGGGCTCTTGCCGTCATTGAAGGAAAATTTGATATCGGCCCATAGCTGCTGATCATTTGCGTCATCATCAACAGTGACATCTGGGAAGTAGCTCGGTATCAGTTTGATAGTAATTCTCTTCTGAACGCTAATTCTATATTCAATGTGCGATTCCCCAATACCAGGTCGACCGAATGCAATCTCGCCGAGAGAGGTAAAATCTGTGAATCTCCCATGTATGCTTAATGGGATCCGCGGATCTTGGGTCTCGATTGTCTGCTTCAAAAGCAATAGACTTTGCAGTATAGTCGTCTTTCCGCAATTATTCGGGCCGGCGATGACTGTCATAGGCTTGAGCTCAATATCTCCGGTGTCCTTGAAGGCTTTGAAGTTCTTCACACCGAATTTCTTGATCATCACCCGTCTCCTCTGTTCGATGAAGGGATCCCTGAGCATTTTGGGCGTTTGGAGATCTAATATCCGCCGCTGCCCAATCCGACTTTCATAATAGGGCCTGCACTCATCTAGTCAATAACATATCAGTCAATCAGGCCCTGAATGGGAACATGACATATATATGGCGGGGCATGAGGCCCAGCAACAGACTCAATCCCAATGATTCTCCAGGCTGTATGGAGCCTCACCTACTCCACCACAAATAACGCCGAGGAGATGCCTCCGAGGATGACACCTTCATCGTCTGAGAAGGCTGCGAACCAGGTGTAGGTTCAGGAGAGTGGAGGTCAATCAGAGCAGATCTCCGAAGACAGCGAAAACACTGCCCTGAGCTGCGAGATCGTCCTCTCCAGGCTGAACTCCGCCTTCGCCGCCTCCAGTCCCCCTCTGGCGAGCTTCCTCGCCAGCTGCCCATCCTCCAGCAGCGAGATGAGCGACTCTGCGAGCTGCTCATGCTTCCCGGCCTCGAAGAGGAGGCCCGTCTCGCCATCTCTGACGAGTTCGGTTATGCCGGGGATGCGGGAGGCTATGATGGGTCTTGCGGCGGCCATCGCCTCCAGGGCGACCATGCCGAAAGTCTCCTCGAACGAGGCGAGGACGACGATGCTCGACTGGCGGTAGAGGTCGCGGAGGTTGTTGGTGTAGCCGACGAACTCGACGCATTCCGAGATGCTGAGCTGCTTTGCGAGGTCGATAAGCTCTTGTGCAAAGCCGAGGTTCTCGAGGGAGGTGCGGTATTCGTCGCCTGCGATCACGAAGCGTGTGTTGGGGTGTTTGGCGTGAACCATCGCGGCGGCCCGCAAAAAGACCTGCTGGCCCTTGCCGGGGTGGAGGCGGCCGACGGTCAGGATCATCTTCGTCTTGCCCTTCGGTAGGTCCACCTTGTCGGAGAACCAGTCCTTCTCGATGCCGTTCGGGATGACGACGATCTTTTCCGATGGAGCCTTGTCGGCGATAAGCGCTTGCCTGAGCGCATTCGAGACCGCGATGATTCGCTTCGCTCTCTTATAGCAGAATCGCCTGGTAAGGAGATGGAAGAGCCTCTTTGCGCGGCTGTGTATTTTCGGATATGCGTGGATCATCGCGACGGTCGGGACCTTCGTTAAGAAAGACGCTACCGTGCAGAATTTCAGCGCCCAGAGCGAGTTTGCATGGATGACGTCTATCCTCTCCCGCTTGACGATCTTTATTAAGTCGCGAATGGCGAAGAAGACCGGGATGAGGTATCTGCAGGTCCGCTTCAGCCGCTCCAGGTCGAGCGATATGGCCCTGATGCCGAGCCGGTCCAGTTCGCGGCGGAGGTTCCCCTCCTCAGGGGCTATGAAGATCGGGGTGAATAGGTCGATATCGATGTGTGTCGCGATCTGGAGCGCGACCCGCTCGGCGCCCCCGACGTGGGGGAAATCAATGACTATCAGCAGGCGCTTGGATAGTGGTTTCGACTTCATCTGGGGAGATCTTCGTTACTCCGTCGGGAGTGTGCATCGAGAAGGCTCCGCTCGCGAGCGAAACGTTCGGCTTTAGTGAGTTGATCGCGATCTTGACTTTGAATCCATTCG
>JAFGIT010000231.1 GCA_016929465.1 Candidatus Coatesiibacteriota bacterium
ATCGCAGCATTTTCCCTCAATGCGAAAGACCAGCCTCTCTGGGCTAACGACAGTCAGGACTGACAGTGCTGGCTTGCCAACCGCGCTGCTGCCGGGATAGAGATTCATCCTCAATCCTGGCCTGATGACGGTTGCCGGTTCAACCTCGAACATATCGCATCCCTCGATTTATGGTTTGCGGGATTTGATGATCCAATGACCACTCATCGACAACAGGCGAGTGGCCGTAGTCAGATCACCGCCTCATCCCTCAACGGTGATTCCCTGCCCTTTTCAAGAAGCGGAGATTAGCGCCGAAATACGATTCTATCTGAGAACATCATCGGCAGAAACCATGGACAACATTAGCTGCTTGTCACTGCCAGTAATCTAAAGCCTCTTCAAACGCTCCGTGAGCTTGGGGACAACCTGGAGCACATCACCGACGATGCCATAGGTCGCGACCTTGAATATCGGTGCCTCAGGGTCCTTATTGATCGCGATGATCACATCTGAGGTGCGCATTCCTGCCAGGTGCTGTATCGCGCCCGATATGCCGCACGCGATATATAACTTCGGCCGGACAGTCTTGCCAGTCTGGCCGACCTGGTGTGGATATGGAATCCACCCAGCATCGACTGCAGCCCTGGAGGAGCCCACGACGCCGCCCAGGACCTTTGCAAGCTCCCGCACAACGCTGAAATTCTCGGGCTTTCCAAGGCCCCTTCCGCCCGAGACTATAATGTCAGCATCAACCAGGTTCACGCTCTCCAGCTCATCCTTAATATATTCCAGAACTTCGGTCAGTATCCTTGCATCTCCGAGAACAAGTGACTCGCGGACCATCTCACCCGATCTCGACGCATCAAGCTCGGGCATCTCCATCACCTTTGGCCGAACGGTTGCCATCTGCGGCCTGTGCTTCTCGCAAAGAATCTGCGCCATTATGTTGCCGCCAAAGGCTGGACGCGTCTGGAGAAGGCTCTTTCCGTCGTCGGCAATTCGAAGCTCGGTGCAGTCCGCAGTAAGACCTGTCTCTAGGCGTGTCGCAACCGCGCCGGCCAGGTCTCTTCCGCAGATGGTTGCACCGATGAGAATTATCTCTGGCTTGTATTTCTTTACAAGGGAGACAAAAGCCTCCATGTAAGGCACTGTCCGATAGGGTGAGAGTCGCTCATCCTCCACGAGATACACGCAGTCGGCTCCATAATGGAATAGCTGGCTTGCGAGGTTCTCGACCTCATGGCCGAGGAGG
Organism: Candidatus Coatesiibacteriota bacterium; assembly: GCA_016929465.1. Lineage (GTDB taxonomy): Bacteria > B130-G9 > B130-G9 > B130-G9 > B130-G9 > JAFGIT01. Next base: position 1,235 of record JAFGIT010000231.1, read on the forward strand.
ACAGTGCAAAGCCTGCAACCAAGTGTGTCAGCGAGCTCACGCCCCTTCCCGAGAAGCTCGGGAGTGACATGAACTATCTTACCCTCCTCAACCTCGCAGAATACCCATACGTCCCTGTAATCGGTCAGCTTAGATTCCTGCAGACGATGCTCTATAGGGATCGAAAGAGCCTCAACTGGGCATACCGAGATGCAGGCAGCGCAGTCGTTGCACGCCTCGGATGCTACTGCAACTCCATCGTTCAGGCTGAGAGCACCGAGCGGGCAGGAAGGTACACACACACCGCAGCCGGTGCAAAGGTCAATATCTATTCTCAACTGTGCCATCTCCCGCTCTCCCCTATGCCAATCCGTCTGCTTGCATTTTTCTCACCAGCTTCTCCACGACCTCATCGACCTCGCCCTCGAAGACCACGCCACCGGCCCTCATGGGCGGGGTAAATACACGCTCCACCCACGTGGGGGAACCTCCGAGACCGATCCGCGTGGGGTCAGCGCCGACATCAGCAGCGCCCCACACATCTATCGTGCGCTTATTGGCCTTTCTGATGCCTAGAAGCGAGGGGTATCGCGGCTGGTTGATGTCCTTGACGACTGTCAGAACAGCCGGTAGACGTCCTCTGATCGCCTCGACGCACCCCTCGAGCATTCGATGAACGGTCACCGCCCGCCCCTCGGGATTCAGGTCAACTACCTTGCAGACGTAGGTCAGCTGGGCGAGGCCAAGTCGAGTGGCGATGCCCGGTCCGACCTGGGCGGTGTCGCCGTCAATTGCTTGCTTGCCGCAGACTACGAGGTCGTAGTCGCCTATTCTCGCGATCGCGCGAGAAAGCGCGTAGGAGGTAGCGAGCGTATCCGAGCCCGCAAAATTGGGATCATTCAACAAGACCGCCTCATCTGCGCCCATCGCAAGAGCCTGCTTCAAGGCCTTTTCGGCCTGAGCAGGGCCCATGCTGATTACCCATATATCGCCCCCATGACGCTCCTTCAAAAGGAGAGCCTCTTCGATGGCGTATTCATCAAAGGGATTGATGATGGCCTCCGCCCCCTCCCGATTGAGCGTGTTGTCCTCCGGATTTATGGTGACGTCCGAGGCGGACTCCGGAACTTGTTTAATGCATACTATAGTTCTCATGGCTACCTATTCAATATTCCAGGGTGTTTAAGCTAAGGAATAGAAAACTATAGGAGGCACTCGGAACGGTCAAGTTAAAAGATAGCCCCAGTTCGGCCGCCTCCTAATCGCCCCCGGCTGACATTCTGGTCTTCTCTCACTCGAGGTTCGCGCTCACCGGTGGTGGATTTCGCAGAAGATATCTATCCTCTCCATCAGAGGCATGAGAGAGTATGTACCATCGCCAGCCTCATACGCCCTGCGCTTTTTGGGGAGAATTCCCCAGATGAGCTTGACAGAATCCTGACGCCTATGAGATAAACACATCAGGCTTAAGGTATAATGTGAAAGAGACGATTCAAGAGTCGAGATGTCATACTCACGCGCAATGCGGGACGGGGGATTAAGAACCATTAGCCTGTCTCTGTCAACGCGACTGACCTCTCTGGTTTTATCGATTTCTTCAAACAATGTTCGCGGACAGGCGTAGGTCATGCGCCTTCTGCTGATTAATCCCACCAACCCACTCGTCAGTATTGTCAGAGTCAAGGAGAACCGGTGGAATCGCTATCGAGTATGGAAACCCCTTGGGCTTATGGTACTCGCTGGCCTGACTCCGGCTGAATGGGACATTGTGATCCTGGATGAGAATGTCGGGGTTCCTGACTATGATTCCGTCGCCCGGCCAGACCTCGTCGGCATAACAGCCTTTACGTCACAGGCAAGCCGCGCTTATGAGATTGCGTCCTATTTCCGTCGGCAAAATGTGCCTGTGGTCATGGGAGGTATTCACGCCACTGTCTGCGAGGACGAAGCCCTGGAATATGTCGATGCCGTTGTAACCGGTGAGGCTGAGAGTATCTGGATCCAGGTTCTCGAGGACGCAAGGCAGGGCCATCTGAAGAACAAGTACGCGGGAGGATTCGCTGAAATAGACCAGGTTCCGCCTGCAAGACATGATCTTTTGACGGCCGACTATGCTTTTGGTGCGATACAAACCACGCGCGGCTGCCCCTTTAACTGCAACTTCTGCAGCGTCTCGACGTTCAATGGACTCCGGTATCGACAGCGGCCCATTCCAGATGTCATCCGGGAATTTAAGTCGGTCCGCGAGAAGCAGGTACTCGTCGTGGACGATAACCTCGTAGGCACTCGCAGGGAACATATTGACCGCACTAAGGAGCTGTTCCGCGCCTTGATCCAGGCTGATCTTGGCAAAGAATTGATTGCCCAGGCGACGATAAATTTCGCGGACGATGAAGAGCTAATGGCCTTGGCTGCAAAAGCAGGCTGCAAGGGCGTCTTCATCGGCTTTGAATCTCCCTCAGTGGAGGGTCTCCGCGAGATCGGAGGAAAATACCACTTGCTGAAAGGCCGCGACTTCAGGGCGTCAGTCAAGCGAATACAACGGCACAAGATGCAAGTGGCTGGATCTTTCATCATCGGTCTCGACGCCGACGAGGCCGGCACGGGCAAACATATCGCAGAGACTGCTCGCCGGTATGGGGTGGATTATATCAATGTCCTTTTCTTGACACCGTTGCCGGGCACCAGATTATGGGAGAATATGGCTTCTAAGGACCGGCTTCCACTGACCAGATTTCCGGATGATTGGAAATACTACACTCTGACTTACCCAGTAGCAGACTATTGCCACCTATCCCTGGATCAGGTGATTGACGAAATGATATCGTGCGAACGAGACTTCTACTCGACATCACACATCGTTCGCAGAATGCTGCGAAGCCTGTGGGAATGGCGCAATCCGCTATTCACCCTGGTGGGAAATCTCTCATATAAGCGCAACTCTCGCATTGCTGCCCAGAAATACATGGAATTCAGATCGGTGCGGGGCTTGAGAAGCATGCAATAGAGTCAACAGAGCGGCCCGCGGTTATCCGAAACGGTGATTATTGACCACATATCACCGCCCTGGCATCCCTCTCAAAAGATCAGAGGCTCTTGGATTTGAAGATCGATGCACTGAGGTGTCCTGACCTCAGAATCTGTCCCAAAAGGTACAATTGCTCTTTCTGGCCTGTTCATATTTGTCCAATTCGTTAAACCATGTATTCGACCATTATTGGCCTATAATAACACTATTATTGCATAAATAGTCATAATTATCGATGCTCATATCCCAATCTCCAAGTCGATGTTTGGGGATATAGATCAGCAATGAAATCGGCCAACCAAAGGACAAACATGCAAAAATGCGACTCTTATGGCACAAAAAATGCTTATTTCCCCATTTGGGGTAGCTTAATGAGTGGTCAGCGCAGACCCGGGCGCTTCAGGAAATGGCTATAAAGGATCGAATGTGATGTCGAACGCTTGCGATCCTGCCTTACGGAGACTGGTCGCGGAAAGCAGGCTTGGAACTAACAATGAGGCGGGTCGGCCTCTGGACCGATACCAAGTGACCGCATCTCGCCACATCGGTCTCTTGTCGAGTACATCGAACCTGATTGCTGCATTTCTACATACCAATAAAACCCAAATCAATAGGAGGTCGGGACTATGAGGATTTTGGCAGCACTAGCTTGTGTTTGCGCACTTGCAATTCTCTTTGTTGAAGAGCTGCGAGCGCAGGAGCCACCGATTGAGTTGTCGATCAAGACACAGAAGGATTACTACAGGCCCGGGGACGAATTCCGGGTAAATATCGAATGTTGGAATCCTGGAGGCGCGTGCATCGCGAACCTATACATTTGGATCAACGGCCCGGATTCAAAGAGCTATTACATGCCGGATTGGGGCGAGCTCAAGCACCCTTGGATAAGTAATATCGTGATCGAGGCCGGCTTCAGCTTCGGCCCGTCGACAGTTCTGGAAAGGACGCTACCCGACTTCCACATGCCGGTCTGGCAGGCCGGTGATTACCAGCTCTGTGCTGAGCTAGTGGAGTCCGCAACGGGCGATCCTCTCGGACCATTCGCAATGACTCAATTCGGTCTCCACCGCGGAGTAATAGACATTCTATATGACAGCACCAACTGGATTTTGGACGTTGAGGCACGTGGGAACGAGATATGGACCGCCGGTACGGGGGGCGTTTCGAGGTGGTGGAAGGAGAACGACCAGTGGGAGCATGAGCGCTATAACCGTTTTGACGGCTTATCCGATACATATATGAGGGCGATGTATGAGGACCAGTCACAGATCCTCCTTATCTGGCCGTATGTTGGCTTTGGCTTAACGGTTTATGATGGATACAACTTCAAGAACCTGTTCAAGGACCGTACTCTGGGCATCGACGGCATGGTTACCGACAGGGACCTCAACATGTGGGCTGCTGCAGAGCTGGGCATTTTCAAAATAACTAGAAACGGCGAGCTATCAATAGCCGACGGCGCAGATGGCCTCCCGGCTCCCTATCGCGGTATAAGAATCGCACTGGGACCGGACGGCTATCCCGCAGCAGTCGTTGAAGCTGCTCGACCGCAGGCTCTTCACCTCTGCAGGTATAATGGACAATCATGGGACACAATTCCATTCCCATTCGATTGGATCGATGAGGATGGCGAGGAGATGATGCAATATATACGCTGCATGGTCATTGATCTCCAAGGCCACGTCTGGTTCGGCACTCTATACGGGGCACTCGAATACGACGGCTCCGACACCATACGTCATTCCATGGAGAACAGCGGAATCGCCGGCAACAACGTCTATAAGATGAAATTAGACTCGATGGGACGAATCTGGTTTGCGTGTCCCTCTCCGGTTCCAGGCTATGGTGGGCTTTGTTTCTATGATGGTGCGAGTTGGGGGCTGGTCCCTGGCATAGACCAGCCTGACGTAACAGGGCTCGCTGTAACCTTCGATGGGACCCTCGCGGTCGGCAGAACCGATGGCCTAATTATCGCCGAGCCTGGCAGTCTCCCCTCGATACATAGGACCACGAATCCGGACATTGATTCGGCGAGCGGAGAATTGGCCTGGAGCCCTGATGGAGTGCTGTGCATCGCGGACAAGGGACGCGGCCTCTGGATATATCGCGACGGAATTTGGCAGCTGATAGCGAGTGAAAATGGATTGGCATCAAATAGCGCCACCTCTGTTGCATTCGATAGCGAGGGCACGTGCTGGATAGGCTCGAATTCTGGGCTCACGCGTTGGGAAGGCAACGAGTTCACGGTCTTCAAGATGGAGGATGGAATGGCTACCGACTCGGTTTTGAGCCTGGCAATAGATGCCTATGACCATCCTTGGGTCATTGGTGGTGGGTATAAGCAAGTTGGTGACCGCGTTTTGCCCGATTACCGGCTATCGCACTATGACGGAACGACCTGGTACATTCACACTCCTGAAGAAGGCTCCCCGTCCATACCCATACAAGTCTTTACTGACAAACGGGGCTGGGTATGGGTTATCGGCATGGGACTTGCGGGCTATACATTGCAGTCCTATGACGGCCAGCAATGGCGAGTCTGGGGTCCAGATGACGGCTTCTTCGAGATGGATATGTGCGATCCCTGGATACTGTTCGACTCCGAGAACAAGGCATATATAACAGGCTATATCAAGATCAGCGACACCGAGCGCAAGTCGCTCCTGGCAATATTCGATGGCACCACTTGGACGCAGACTGATATCGATTACAGCGTATCGCGCGGCGCCTTCGATTCC
>JAFGIT010000232.1 GCA_016929465.1 Candidatus Coatesiibacteriota bacterium
ACTTCAGGTACTGCGCCTCAGATACGCATCGACGGCCTTCTTCAGCCGATGGATTACCCAGTCTTAACGACAAAGGACACAAAGCGACTTGCGTATTCGGTCCTTACCGACGCACAGAAGCACCGCTTCGAAGAGGACAAAGAGCTCGACCTTTCGTTCGGCGTCAAGGGGCTCTCCAGGTTCAGAGGCAACCTGTTCCTTCAGAAGGGTGGCGTTGCGGCCGCTTTCCGAACGATTCCATGGGAAATACTCGACTTCGGCACTTTGGGCCTGCCAAAGGTAGTCGAGAAGTTCCCGAACATCCCGAAGGGCTTGATACTGGTGACCGGGCCGACCGGTAGCGGCAAGAGCACGACGCTTGCATCGATCATCAACAAGATCAATGAGGAGAAGCACCTCCACATCATCACGGTCGAGGACCCAATCGAGTATCTTCACAAGCACAAGAACTGCATCGTGAACCAGCGCGAAATCGGCGCTGACACGATGAGCTTCCCAAATGCTCTCAAATACGTTCTACGACAAGACCCCGACGTCATTCTGATCGGTGAGATGAGGGACATCGAGACGATTTCAGCGGCTCTTGTTATCTCAGAAACAGGGCACCTTACATTCGCCACGCTACACACCAACTCTGCGGCTCAGACGATCAACCGTGTTATCGACGTATTCCCGCCGCATCAGCAGCCACAGGTGCGAACGCAGCTTTCCTTCGTTCTGCAAGGGGTTATGGTTCAGGCTCTCCTACCGAAGATGAGTGGTAGAGGCCGTTGTCTCGCAACAGAGGTTATGATCCCGACACCCGCGATCAGAAACCTCATCCGAGAAGACAAGATCCACCAGATCTACTCGGTTATGCAGACTGGTCAGGAATTGCATGGTATGCAGACCCTCAATCAGTCTTTGTTCAGGCTGTATCAGAGCAGGACGATATCGCTTCAAACGGCGATGTTCTCCTCGCTGAAGCCGCAGGAGCTGCAGCAGATGATCGCGGCAGGAACCGAGACCGCAGCCACAACCTCGAAGCCTATGCCAGGCAGTGGTGGAAGCGCCATGCCAGGAGGCCAATAATAGTCTAGCAAGGACTGGTCGATTAGGCTGGCCGCCGTTCGGTCCATGACTGCACAACGGATCAGCCAGGAAAATGCTCGGAGTGGGGTGGTTCAGCTATTCCGCTGGGGCGTTGTAGATCGACTTGTCGGTGTAAAAGGTAGGCTGCAGCAGGTCCTCTACGGACAATTTCGATTGCGCTGCTGCGAGTCTGTCATATAGCCTGACCATGCTATATGAGTGCTCGATCTCTTCCACTATCGGGAAAGTCTCGATGTTGTAGCGGTCGGCGGACCCGTTCTCGTCGAAGTAGAGCGCAACTGCTTTGATTGCCTTGCTCTTTGTGCCGACCGGGGAGATTATTGTCGTCCCATGGATCAGGTCCTCATGTTGCTCCCTATCGGAGAGCAGTATTAGATCGATACTCGGGATACTCTCCGCAAGTTTGAGTGCCTCATCGAGGCTCATCTGCGCAAGCAAGATGACCACATTTGCGATAGTTGCATGAGACGCGAGTATCGGCTCCAGGGCTTCGACGGGTTCCTGCATCTCGATTGTCCTATTGCCGTCCGCATCCCTCGTCCACTCCGCAAGCAGTTCCTCCTCATCTGTCGAGATGACGCTGGTAACGAAAACCGTCGCCTCCGTTGATCCCTCTATCAGAAAAGCATCGAAGACTGGGTCCCGCGTCTCGACGTCCAGCATGTTCGCGCAGAGGAACGGGAAGCGAGCATTCTTCTCAAGAGCCTTTAAGTGTTCGAGACCGAATACGAAGTCCTTTGGCCCAAGCCCCACTGCATCGTATGTCATCATATTAAAGGCTGCGATCATGTACCAGGATTCGAGTTTATCTTGCGCGCAGTTGCAATTGAACAGGTTGCCCGAATCGAGGACGAGTGAATTCTCCCAAGCAGATAGGCACTGCAGGATATAGGTCCTTCTGCGCTCAAAGCCGCCGAGCTGAGGATCGGAGCAGCTGGAGCGCCTCATCGTTCCGTAGGTGTTTCCCGTGAAGAAAGCGACAACGCTCGGGGTTGCGGCAACTTCGAAGTCGACCTTCACGCTTACCGGGGGCCCCTCCGCAAGGCAGCTCGATACCGATATGAGAAGCAGAAGGGCTGTAAGGAGCGGCATCGCGCGAGACGCGACAGTCCTTACGTGCAGCAATGAGTCTGCCCTTGGGCTTACGGCGTCGCGTGCAACTCCGACGCCCATCGTCATTCGCCCCGACCGCGCGAGGGTTTTGTCAGGAGGAAGTCGGAGATGATGAGGTCGTCGAGTCCGGTTGTATAGAAGCATCGAAGCGCGTCTTTCGGCGTGCAGACTATCGGCTCTTCCTTGATGTTGAAGGAGGTGTTCATGACAACTGGGACTCCCGTCAGCTTCTCGAATTCAGAGATCAGCCGGTAGTAGAGCGGATCCATGTCCTTCTCAACGCTATGAACGCGACCGGTGCCATCGACGTGTGTAACAGACGGGATAATATCGCGCTTCTCTGGCAAGACGTTATAGACTAGCAGCATGAAGGGTGATGGATACGAGAAATCGAAGTATTCGGAGACTTTCTCGGCCAATACGGAAGGTGCGAAAGGCCTGAAAGACTCGCGGTGCTTCACGAGCTCATTCACGATGTCCTTCATGTCGGGATCACGAGGATCGGCGAGGATGCTCCGCTTGCCCAGGGCTCTCGGACCGAACTCCATTCGCCCCTGGAACCAGCCGACGATACGGCCCTTGGCGAGTCGAGCTGCCGCTTCCTTCGCGGGGTCCTTTACTTCCTTATAGGGAACCTTCGCGAGCTTGAGGAAAGCCTCGACCTCGGACTTGCTGTATTCCGGCCCCCAGAAAGCATGGTCCATCACGAAGTCTCGCTTTGCGCCGAGTAGTCCGTTGTGGATATAGAAAGCCGCACCGACTGCGGCGCCCGCATCGTAGGCTGCCGGCTGGATGTAGGCCTCTTTGTAATTCGATTGCATCATGAGCTTGCCATTCGCCACACAATTCAGCGCAACTCCGCCATTCATGCAGATGTTCTTGCTGCCAGTCACCTTCTGCAAGTAGTTCGCCATGTGGATTATGGCATCCTCGAGCCTTCTCTGGCCGCCGAGGGCAACCTCCGCGTGGCGCTCGGTGACCTCCTGGTCGTGCTTCCTGTCGTCTCCAAAGGTCAGCAGGAACTTGTCGGAATAGTATGGGATCTCACCATACTGGTAATTGAAGAACGACATGTCCATCTCGTACTCGCCTTCGGGAAGCAGCCTGACGACCCGCTTGAATTCCTTGTAATACTCGTCGGTCTTCCCGTATGACGAAAGGCCCATAACCTTATACTCGTCGGAATTGCGCTTGAAGCCGAGGTAGGTTGTCAAAGTCGTGTAGAATGCGCCCAGTGAATAGGGGAAGAAAGTCTCCTTGAGCCTCTTGATCTCATTGCCGCGCCCAGAGGCGAGAAAGGTGGTGGTCCACTCCCCGATGCCATCGGCGCTGAGTATCGCCGCGTCATCAAAGGGGGAGATCGTGTAGCATCCATAGGCGTGGGCGAGGTGGTGTTCGACGAACTGGAATTTGAATCTCGCCTGCTGCGGATCGTAGCCCGGCACCCTCTTGAGGTAGGACTTGGCAACCATCATCGATGGTATGCCGCCCGAGTAATCGGCCTGGTCCTTACAGAACGCGAGCGTCCGAGGGAAGTACTTAACGAGGTGGAATATCTTCCTGTGCAGATTGAGCCACGGATTGATGCAAAAAGCGACCCAAGCAACGTCGTTGATTGTGGCTCCGACTTCCTTCAGACAGTAGTTGATCGCCCCATAGGGGAAACCACCGTCGTGCTTTTTGCGTGAGAATCTCTCCTCCTCTGCGGCGGCCTTCAGTTTGCCATCCACCAGCACGCACGCGGCGGAGTCATGTTGAAATGCTGTTATTCCTAATATGATCATTCCTTGGTCTTCCTCTCATTGGAGCGCTCTGCCATCTGCTTTAGAACATCCTCGAGCATCTTGTTGTTCGCAATGGGAACCACCTCACGGTTGTCTATCAATAGCACCAGAGCGCCTCCTACTCGCAGCTCTTCACAGAGCTTCGCATCCGACATCAGCTTCGACTGCACCGTCTCGGATACCGATAATTCCTTGACCTTCGCGGGCTCGAATCCCGCCTTCTCAATCGGCTCCTCCCAATACGAGTTGTCAGGCTCCTTGCCTCGGATGAGAATATACTCATCGAACTTCGCCCCATCCAGCATCAGCATCGCTGCCTGGCGCCTTGCTTCCTGAAGCTCGGGGCGACCAGAACGTGCCAGGAGTTCGCCTTTGTCATCTCGATAGAGAATATATCGAACCTCGAAGGGATAGGATAGCTCACCTTTTTTGCGCATCTCGATCATAGAGCCAAGGCCCTGGAGACCAGCCTCCATAGTCGCCGATATGAACACATCGAGTTTATTCCTAATCGCCGGCCTGTTCGCGACAATCGTCGCCCCTGACAGTTCAGATCGAAAGACCAGGCGGTCCCCGACTTTCTTGAACGCCGACTTTAGATGTGAGAAATTCTTGGCCCGTTGTGCCTCCATGCCGAATATGTACCCCGGCAGGTAATCGATCTCGTATTGCTTGATGAGGCTCTTGCCCTCTTCGGATGACGCCTCGATCCGCCTGATATCGAGTCCCGGCATGAGGACCTTCGTTGAGTCTATTACCCGCTCCTGGTTGGTCGCCACTGAGTTCTCGTCATAGATCAACCAGACCGGGACCTTCACTGCCTCGTCATACAGGCACTTCGCATCCTTGGTCCCGGGATTCTCACAACGGGCGATCATGCCCTCTTTCGAGGGGCAATCGTAATCGTGCAGACACTCGGGCAGGTCCTTGCACGCCGGAACGCCCTCTGAGTGAGGCCCCAGTATCGTGCAGACCTTGCGCATCAGAAGCGTCTTGTCGATGCGTTCATTGAATCTCTGGTTATTGATATAGAGCGTTGGTGACGCATTGACGCGGAGCCTCTCCGCTCTCGCTGCCATGCTCTTCAGCATTTTGTCCGTGTAGTCGCTCCCCAGACATTCTGAAAGTGCCGCGGTATCAATCCCGACGCTCGCCGCGCATTCCTCCCAGCTCGTTCCGGAAACAGATGAATCACGACATGCCACGTAGGAGAGGAACTTGTCCTGCTGTGTCCTCATTATGCAGAGTCGGCGCCTGTCCTCCTCGATCTCGTCTTCGCCGTAAAGAGCATCTAGGCCGCCCTCTTCGTTGAACCGGACTAGATAGAAGACATGAGGATCGACTACATCTCCGAGAGCCTTCTCAACCTGGAATAAGGTCCTGAACGCTGGCTTCGAATGCGGGCAGAAGCTCATCATATAGAGGTCGAGTCTTACCTTGGGCTTTACCGCTCCCGAGGTGCGTAGGGCCTTGAATTCATTGGCCAGTTTTGCAGCATCGGGATCATCCTCGATCTCTCTGCTGAGAGGTATATCCTCGACCGAGAGGCGCTGGCTCAATTCCTCTACCTCGGGCTTGAGCCGAGCCAAGAGCAGGTCCTGGCCCTGGTAGTCGAAGTTGACGATGTGGGTCTTCTCCACCTCGAACGAGCGCCTCATCGAGGTCCGCCGTCCGGAATTGAAGACCAGGTCTATCCCGGGGACTTCCTTCGCAAGTTTCTCGGAGTCCTCCTCGCTCTGGTGCGACAGGACCACGGCTACGTCGAATTTGCCTTGCTGCTCCTTCAGCAGCTTCAGGACCGACTTTATCGGATCGAACACAACCAAGCCTGCAAATGCCTCCCAGTTGTCGCTCAGAGCGACCTCTGGTGTGGTGACCCCAATAATTAGGACTCGTTTCTCTCCCGCCGTCTTTATGATTAAGGGCTTGACGAATGGCTCGCCGGACTCCTTCTGGATGTTGCAGGACACGAAGGTCAGGCCGAGCTCTTTCTCCGCCCACTTAATCGCCTCTTGTCCGAATCCGAATTCGTCGTCGCCGATACAGACGGCGTCGTATCCCATCTGTGCCATAGCCTTGAGGGCCACGAAGGTGCGCTGCTTGTCGAGCTCGTCGCCCTGCGTGTATTCGTCATAGATGCCCTTTGCGAAGCACCCTCCGCCATCGAGGAGGAGCAGGTCGCGGAACTCGTCGCGAAGGGCCTTGATCTCCGTCGCGCGTCTTGCTACTCCGCCCAGCGGCTCAATCGGGCAGTTGCACGGCTCGATCATCGCGTGCGTCTCTCCCGTGTAGGCGATGGCTATCTCGGGGGAGGTAGTTGATGAACTCGCTTGTGGGGCTTCCGCCTGGGCATCCGCCTGCGCGAATCCTATCGACGCCGAAAGCACCAGGCAAAGCGCCAGAATGACAGTGAGTAAATATCTTACGTGAATAAGTTCTCTCAATAATTTATCTCCCGCTGATTCGCCGGCATGTGCCCTTTTTGCCGCTGTGAAAATTCCACATTGGAAAGCCAATATAGGCGAATTAATCGCCGACTGTCAACAACGCCCGACATGGAACAGCAGTTCCGCAAGAGGATGTGAAATGGTTGATTTGTAGGTCAACCGGTGGTGGATTTCTGGATTTTGATGACAGGAT
>JAFGIT010000233.1 GCA_016929465.1 Candidatus Coatesiibacteriota bacterium
AATATGGACCACTTTGTCCGATGGCAGCTTGCCGCCATATATCCTGAATGGGCGCCGCGCCAGCGACGAGACAAGTATGGGCGTTTCACCATCGTATTGCTCCCCCAAGTGCTCCGTCACATACCGCATTTCTTCTTTCAAGAAGATGAATGACGCGAAGCTGAGAGACCCAATGATGTTGATAAGGACAATGCAGATCGCGAGAGTGGTAATGAACCTTCGGAATCTTAGATTCCCGAGGGAATGCCAGACAGCTTGAAGCCCTGATGCGAAAAGCAGAAGCACCATCGGACTCCAATACGTAGATAGCCTGCCACTCATAAACGGATATACACCGAGCGCCGCCGCTCCCAGGGCAGTCAATAGGGTCACCGCGGAAATGATCACGATGGACTGGTATCTGTCCCTCCAGAGGGCATAGCCGCCGATCAAGCAGAAGAACATCACCAATAGCGGGCCATAAGGGACTCCGCACGCATAGCCGACGACGGCAAGCAGACTTTTCCCAAGCCAACTGCTATACGGAGCCGTCGGGAAAGCATCAACGTCGGACCACATACCCACGAGCGTCTCGTAGCCGAGGGAATACCTGATTGCAGCCATATATAGCCATAGGGCAGAAGCAGATGTCGCGGCGATCAACACTATCAACGGAGCACTGGCCGAGGCTTTCCTTTCCTTGAGAAAAGAATATGCAAGGGCAACGATGAAGCCTGTAATCACAAAGGCGAATGTAAATGAAAACCAAAGCAGGACAGGGAGAACGAGTGCAATAACGCACCTCCAGCGAGTTGACAGCTTCGTCCACTCGACGGCAATCAGGATGGCAACGGCTGAGGAGAGCTCCTCGAGTGAATAGTGCTTGGCGCTGGTCGCCCAGTTGATATGTGTCACATTGAGGGAATAAAGCGCGGCAGCACAAATCCCAAAAATCGACGGCATAATCCGCTTTACAGTCCTGATGAAAACGAGCAGCGAGAGGCATCCAGCGACGAAGGGCAGGAATCTAAATGAGTATTCGATATGGCCCCAGAGGCTGTAAACGGCCTTCGAAATGATGAGAAAGAGCGGCGGATTTACGATGAAGTAATCGAGCCTCTGAAGCAGCTGGCCGTAAGACCTGTCCATGATGTTTACCGCGACCGAGGCCTCATCAAACCAGAGGCTCTTGCCGTAGAGGTAACCGATCAATCTAGCAGCTAATCCGGCTATGGCGATTGCGGCCAAAGCCAGATGTATTCTCTTCACCCTTGTATCATTCGAAATCGATGAAATAGCTTCCATCCTCAGATTTTAGGTTCGTTTTCAGGCCATTTGCCTGATTCCGCCAGTCGAGGGCATCCAATTCGTGAGCGCAGGCTATCCTCAGCCTATGGATACCGAACTTGATATTGACCTCGCCGCGCTCAGGCAATATCTTCAGGATATTAACGCAGTCAAAGGAGCAGGACAATGGATCGTTTTCACGCTGTAAGCCCCCTCGATTTTCGTTACTATGGGGCTGAAAAGTCGATTTATGATAGGCTCAGGCCATACGTTTGCGAAGAAGCTTCCGTGTTATATCAGAGCCGGGTGGAGGCCATGCTCGTCGAGACCTTTGCCGATTTGGGGCTTTGCTCACGAGAGGTCGCAGAGGAGGTAACCAAGGCCGCGCAGTCAATAAGCGCTGCCAGAGTCTATGAACTCGATGAGGTCCTTCATCACACATCCCGGGCAATCGTGGAGGCAATCCGCGAAAAAGTCTCGGAGGAGGGCCGCAGGTTCATCCACCTTTTTGCGACCTCATTCGACATTCTGGACACCTCGAATGCGCTTCGCTATCAGGACTTGACTCGAGACGTATTGATACCCGATCTCGCCTCGCTCATCTCGACCCTTGCGGGCATCGCGCGAGAACACGCAGATACGCCACAGATGGGGCGCACACACGGAATGCACGCGGAGCCGATCACCTTTGGCCTCTTTCTATCGGTGTATATCAGCCGACTTGGCGGGCGAGCCTTGAACCTCGAATTGGCGCGGCAGAATCTGCGCGGCAAGCTTTCTGGTGCAGTTGGCGCGCACAATGCGCTCGCGCTGAAATTTCCCCGATCGTCACACCTCGTCGAGCAGCTATTCCTCGCCAGATTGGGGCTCCTGCCTTCCGAGACATACACCTCCACACAGGTAGTCGAGGCAGAATTCATGGCCGATTACGCCCACGCGGTGACCAGCGCGTTCTCGGTTCTCGCGAATCTCGCAGACGACATGCGACATCTCCATAGGTCAGAGATAGCGGAGATCACAGAGCCCCGCGGCAAGAAGGGAATTGGCTCATCGACGATGCCGCACAAGACGAATCCGAAGAGCTTCGAGAACATCAAGAGCCTCTACAAGGCTTTCATGCCGAGAATGATTACTCAATACCTGGACCAGACCTCCGAGCATCAGCGTGACCTGACCAACTCATCCTCGGGTCGTTTCACAATGGAGCTCGCGACCGCGTTCGACTATGCGATCTTCAGGATGCAGAAGACGCTCAAGGGCCTGGTCATCGATAAATCCAAGATGCAGGCGAACCTGGAGGCGGGCAAGGCTTTCATAACGGCCGAGCCGCTCTATATCATGTTGTCGCTATGCGGTGTTCCGGACGCTTATGAGAAAGCGAAGGAGTTGGCCTCTGCCGCGAAGGAGCGGCAGCTGAGCATCCTCGAGCTTGCTCGCTCCGATGAATCGCTTTCCGAAGCACTTGACTCCTTGACCCCGGAGAACCTGGAGATACTCGAGGATCCGTCCCGATACATAGGCGACGCACCAATTCGCGTCCAGGCTACTTGCGAGCATTGGGAGGCCAGGATGTCCGCGCTAATTAAGGACCTCGACCGGGAGAAAAAGGTTCTCAGCAGGATTCCGGCGAGGCGGTTCAAGGAACTTGCCCGTAGAATAGCAGATGTCGAAGCGGGGAAGCTCGAGCCAGAGCAGGCGATAGGGATTCTCCGGAACCAGATGTTCGAGATCTCCTGATCGCGAATCCGTGGGTTTGGACTTCGGCCTGCACGCCACGGCTACTCATACGATGCCCCGCTGGGGCATTGGCTGAGCAAACCAGATT
>JAFGIT010000234.1 GCA_016929465.1 Candidatus Coatesiibacteriota bacterium
GAATCGACCGCGACCACTTCCATGAGATGGGCACCCATATTGTGCGAGACAAAGGGCCACAGGTCACTGCT
Source organism: Candidatus Coatesiibacteriota bacterium (assembly GCA_016929465.1). Lineage (GTDB taxonomy): Bacteria > B130-G9 > B130-G9 > B130-G9 > B130-G9 > JAFGIT01. The sequence goes on from JAFGIT010000234.1 coordinate 72, forward strand.
TCTGGGCTGACTATCAACCGCCTGAATCGTGATGAGATACTTAGCAGCGCTTGTCAACATCGTGGGAGGAATTCTCACCTGTGCCGAATATATACCATCTCCCGCATCGGCATCTTCGTTCAGCCCCTCGTCTTACTCCAATGTGCCCACGAGTTTCCTATTTAACCAGGCCTCCCTTTCGAGAGTTCTCGCTTGATACCGAACTTGGTTGGATGGCCCACAACATCCGCGCTCGAAATCGAGCAAAACATTACGGAAATGAGAAGTAGGAAAGACAATTTTGAGATTCGAGACCCTGTCATTGTGAAGGTTTCGCCCAAATTACATACATATAGATCGATAAATATAATTAAGATAACGCAGCGAGTCTACAGCATGGGAACGCGGTGTCAAGTCTCTTCCAGTGCCTCCAACAACAAATCGATCTGCAACAAGACGGACGCCTTAGGTCGAGGACTGGCGCTGCTTTTAGCTTCTGTCATAGGCGGTCGATGACGAAACCAACGCTGTCAGAGGGGCGCAGTATTCCCCTCATGTCCGATTGTCTTCCTGAGGACGGGGGGTGGAGGAGTCATCGGCAGGATGCCGATGCCACGGTTACATTGTCCTCCTGCAGACGGGGGGCGGAGGAACCATCGGCAGGATGCCGATGCCACGGTTACATTGTCCTCCTGCGGGCGGGGGGTGGAGGAATCATCGGCAGGATGCCGATGCCACGGTTACATTGTCTTCCTTGTCTGGGGCCGACAATCCCTATATGCTTTTCCGCTATGCCAGATAATCTCTATATTTTCGTGAATTGGGCTTGCGGGGCGATTCTCTGCCTCATTCTGATTCTGCGGATTTGGCCAGAATGCGTGGTCAGCCGGCTGGTCGCGTCCGAGAAGATGAAATCGCTCCGGCTGACCATGCTAATTCTAATCCTCGGCGTGACAGCGCTCGAGTTCTTCTATACGACGCTCTACGAGCCGATGTTCCTTCGCGCACAAAAGGATGATCCGACGTTCGAGCTGCATCCGGATGGCCAAGACGGGCCAAAGACGCCCATGAAGCTCCCGAAAAGCCTCGATTTCGCCGAATACTGGCTTGGCTCGAAGGACCTGGCACAGGGCAACAACATCTATCGCGATATGGCGGAATACATCTACTTCAAGTCCAAGGAGCACGAGGCGAAGGGAAAGCCTGTCTCGATGTCAAGGTATGCGGACTATGTGCCCACGAGCCGAGAAGGCTTCGATCGGCTGGACAGGATGGCTGCGGAAAACGGCATCCCGGTGTTTCCACATTTCACCTATCCCCCGACCTGGTATCTTCTTTTCGCGCCCTTTACCTATCTGGATTGGCGTGATGCACACGACCTATGGCTGGTCGCGAATCTCATCTTCGCGGCGGCGTCCGTCGTCTTCATTCTGCTGGCCGTGGGCTACAGGCCGAATTCGGGTGAGGAGATACTTGCGCTATCGACGCTCATTCTCGGATATTCGCCTCTCATATTCTCGCTGAAGGAGTGTCAGGCGAATAGCCTGGTCCTTTTGTTCGTCTGTCTTGCGCTCTATCTTGCGTCAAGGGGGCGGACCGTCGCACCAGGTGCGTTGATCGCTCTTGGGGCCGCGACGAAGATATTTCCGGGGATTCTAATTCTCTATTTTCTGTGGAAGCGCAAATTCAAACTCGCCGCTTGGGGATTCGTATTCTTGGTCTTGATCATGCTCGCCTCGGTCGCACTCGGCGGCTGGGAGCTCAACAGCTGGTATTTCTTCAATGTGGCCCCGACGTGGGCGAAGAATATCCGAGCGTTCGATATGAACCAGTCGGTTGCGGGTGTCATCGCCCGCTCATTCGTGGGCGGAGAGGGCATCGAGCCGATTTTGCATCTGCCGAGGTTCGGGAGGGCGCTGATCACACTCTCCCAGATTGTTCTATTCGGGATACTCGTCTGGGTCACCAGGGGCGTCTCGAAGCGCTTCGACCCTAGAACGTGGCTCGAAATCGGCATCGTGATCGTCTTCTATCAGCTCGCATCGACATGGGTGCTGATCCATCACCTTCAGTGGCTGCTGGTTCCGTTTTTGCTGGTCTGGGCGATGTCGTTCAGGGGAAAATCGACGCTATCTCCTGGGCTGGTTTCGCTCTTTGCGCTCTCCTATCTCATGACCGGTGTCAAATACATCTACTACCGAGAGGCATTCAGGGCGGGGGCAATGGCCCTATTCGCCTCGATCAAGTGCTTCGGGATGCTCGTTCTCTTCGTAACGCTCGCCGTTGCTATACGCAGGATGCGAAACGGCGTAGGAGGCAGTACGGAGGCGGGACCGGCATAGAGGGGGAAATGGCCTTGTAGGGGCGGTTCACGAACCGCCCAATTGCCAGGATGACCCTATTAGGCATTATTTTCCGGGTAAATCCCAAAAGGGCGATTCGTGAATCGCCCCTACGAGCAGCGGCTGCTATTCCCCGCCGGCGGTCAGGCCAGCACCCTCGTCTGGGGCCATCGGCGGCTGGTCGCTCGCAGGTCGCTTCACGCCGATCGTCGCGACGGACGCCGGCTTTACCACGCTGGAAGTAGCCCACTCCGGCTCTGGAACTCGAAGGTCGGGGCCGCTTGATTCTTCCTTCCGGCTGATACTCACCTCGATCAGGTGCGTGCTCTTCGCGATGGCTTTCAGGGATATGCTCTGAAGCTTCTCCAGAATTGCATGGATGACGGCGCGCCGGAGGCTCTCCGTCGGCCCCCTGTATTTGAGGGTGAGTTCCGAGAAGTTCGCTTTCTTGGGGTCTCCTATCGAGACGCTTTTCTGCTTGACCTCCGAGCAGCCCTCAATTCCGCGGATTATGCTCTTGAGGGTGACCGTCTCACGATAGTCGAGAATCCCGAGGAATCGAATCAGGAAGGGGTCTCCGCGCTGCTCTCTGCTGTGTGCCCATTCGTTGATTCCGATGAATGCTTCCCTCGCGAAGGCCGTGGCTGCATCGAGTATCGCGACCTTCTCTGCCTCCTCGTCGTCGCTTCCGGACCCCAGTCGATGCACGATCATCATCCGTCTCGTCGGTCTGCCCGACGCCGTCTCGAGTAGGTAGCCAGACACAGTCGCGCGGGAAGTGTATGGCTTGTCGAGATCGCTTCCGAAGCCGAGCTTCAGCGTCTTGCATGAGAAAGTCAGGACGACGGGGGCCTGGTACTTGAGGCCAAGTTCCGACGCGGCATCCCTTGCAGTGCCCGATTTGGCGTTCTGGTATGCCGCCCAGTGGATGCCCTGGTTGAATCTTGGGTTGACCAGGGGAACGCCGCGTTGCTCCAGGTCGGTCGCGAGCGTGCCGAAGACGGTGTAATTAGCTCCCCAGGGGGAGGCGACATCGGGGTCGATCAGAACGAGGACCTTCGGCAGCACGGCAGCTATGGTTGAAATGGTTGTCGAGGTGGCGCTACCGGCGCCCCACTCCGGGAGCTTTGTGCCGCAGTAGGGGCAGTATTCGCTGTCAGCTGGGATCGGGGAGTGGCATTCGGGACACTCGATCAGGGCAGGCTCTTCCGTGGCCGCCTCTTTATTCTGGGGTCGCGCTGGCTCCGGCGCCTGACCGATGACAATGGCCACAGCGAGCAGCGAGAGCAGGATGACTAAAAGGACGGCTGCTCTTAGGCTCAACAGACGGCCCTCGGGCTCATCTCTTCCCGGCCCAGGTTAATTCTTGGCACCGGCATTCTCCTCAGGTTGAGCATCGTAATCGGCTATCAAGCCGGCAGCTATATCCGCATAGCGCTGAGCGGCGACCAGGACGGAGTTAAGACAGGCTTTGTCGAAGCCGGTGTCCGGAGCTCCTCTCTGTTCGAGGTCCCTGCTATCGACGAGCTTGCTGGAGCCGACCTCAACGATTCTGGCCGAGAGCTTGCAGGCACACTCCTGCTTCACTTCGGGTGATGAGGTCGCAAGATCCGGGACATCTCGAAAGGACACAATTACTGCAAGGTCAGCGCGATGTCTTCTGACACCTCTTGTCGTCTCGAACAGATCATCCCAACACTCTGCCTGCACAAGCCTCTTCCCTTTCGAGATGAGTGCCCTCTGGATAGCCCTGAGACCTTCCTCTGAATAGACGCTCGGCAGATAAGGAGCCGGATCGAGCATTACGGCAATGATTGCGGCCCCTGAGTGCGTCCGGTGGTGCGTAGTGACTGGTTTCTGCCATTTATTTTCCGTGGGGACCACGGCACGAGACTGAGTCTCCTTCACACATCCCAGACAGACCGCCATAAAGGCGACGATA
>JAFGIT010000024.1 GCA_016929465.1 Candidatus Coatesiibacteriota bacterium
AAGGGCTCCGTCTATAAGCTGACCAAAATAGAAGCACCTGATGCCGACAATTATGTCACCATTATGTACAATCTCTCCAATGCGCCGTCTAGGATTTCCAACAGCAGCAGCAACTATGTTGACATCGACTATGACCTGTCTGGTCGCATCACGACCATGGCGACGATCACCGGCAGCAATTGGTCTTACAGCTACGATGTGAACGGTCGGCTGGACGAGGTCACGCGGCCAGATGAAACCACCGAGAGCTACGACTACGATCTGCAGGGCCGTCTCGACGAGGTGACCGACTCCCTCTCCGAGACAACCTATTATGTGTACGATCTGAATGATAGGGTGACATCGATAACAGACCGCACCGGCGAAGAGACCACCCTCAATTATGGCTCGACCAATACTACGATCACGCTCCCAGAGGACAACACGCTAGTTTATGCGTTCGATGCGAGCGGCTATACGAATAAGATCTTCGATGGTCTCAACAATTATATCCAGATCACGCGTTCAGAGACCACGGGGAACATCACCTGCGTCCGCGACCGAGAGGGGCGGAGAGCCTCCGCTCCCATGAACACCTCGACTCTGAATTGTGTCTGTCGGCAAGCACGTGCCGAGCTCGCCTCATCGGGCGCAGCGACGCAAGGCGGCGCCTTCGTCCCAAAGCTTGGGAGCGGAGGCTCTCCGCTTCGACGCATGCAGCAGAGTCACTAACAAGGACGAATATGGCATCGGCGAGACAGAGTACGAATATGATGCGGAAGGCCAACTGACCGACGTTGACTATCCATCAGGTGCCTCGCATGAGTTCACCTACGACGACAACGGGAACAGGACGCAGTGGACGCGGACGGATGGTCCGACCACGACCTACGCCTACAACGCGGCCGATCAACTCACACAGTCAACTGAGGGCACAATTGGCACGACATATACGCACGACGATAACGGCAACATGACAGGTGAGACAACCGGCGGTGTGACCAAGTCGTTCAACTACGACGCCTTCAACAGGCTGACTTCGGTCACGGAGGGCCTGGCTTCGATCCAGTCGATGACTTATGGACCTGACGGCAAGCGGTTGAGCTTGACTGACTCATCCGGAACGCGCAAATTCTTCTACGACGGAAACGATGTGATCCAGGAGTACAACTCGGACTGGAGTTCAGTCAGGATGGAATACACGCACGGGCCGTGGGTCGATGAGCCGCTTTCGATGACGGACCACGCCTCGCGCGAGGCGAGCGACACCCACTACCTGATGAAGGACCGGCTGGGCTCAATAATCAACATCCTCGACGAGAACGAGACCGTCAAGACGACGTATTCGTATGACGCCTTCGGCGACCCGACTGCCACGTATCACGCGGGCCAGGTCGATTGCATGTATCGCTTCACAGGCCGCATCTATGACGGTGCCATGGGCAACTACTTCTACAGGGCCCGCTACTACAACCAATCCCTCGGCCGCTTCTTCAGCCGCGATCCCATCATGAGCCTCCAGAGCCTCTACGCATACTGCAACAACTCGCCGGCGAATTTCACTGATCCGAGTGGGATGGTATATTCCGATGACTTCCAGGGCCAGCAGTCCGTCGGCTACTGGACCCCGGGGGACTCGGCCGCATTACCCCCAGGGCCTGGCCCCGATATGATATGTGCGGGCGTTATTTCGTGGATTGCGGGTAAGGTGAAGAATTGGATTAACAATAAGGCGAATGCGAAGGGAAAGGAAGAAGGTAGAACCGCGGTAGCAGTCCGCGTTGTTCGCGAGAATGAATACGAGACAGTGTATAATGACAACTCCACAGGAGAGTACGATCCAGGCCAGCACAGTGATTTACCGGTGTTGAGGACCGGCGGCAGTTGGTGGAATAGCGATGATGTCATTGGATATACTAGCTCAACCGGAGTTCATTATGGGGATAAATATTCCAAGGATTTGGGGGACACGCTTTGGATGAAGCATTGCTATCCGATAATCCATTACACCGTGGGGCTCGAGGCCACCATCTTTGTCTACAAGGCGCTTCAAAAGGGCCTAAAAGGCTCCTACGGCTCATCTATGTATTATTCGTATGGAGCCAGCGGAGATTTTGACTTCGGTCTTGGGGATTCGCCTCTTTCTTCATTCTTAAGCTCAATGGGATTGTCATTTGACTCTTCTTCAGGGCGATGGCGATTCGATCCATCATCATTTCAATTTGATGGGCCCGGTGGACCACTACAATACTAGAGCCAACGGACTGGGATGTTTGCTGCTTGACGACATTGAGATTGACCAACAGGAGGGACCAAATATGTCTGAGCACATAAGCTGCGAAAGACGCGTTAAGCTGCCGTGCGCGATCTTCGTTTGCCTAGCTGCGGTCGGAATTGCTTTCAGCATTCTCTCTTGTAGAGCAATAATGGACGACAAGAATGCACAGATGCTGAAAGCCGTAATGAGCGTGCACTTCGTTCAAGGTAGAAACCTACTAATGGTCACTACCTTGAATGGGATTAGGTCGTTCCAATTAGACTCGGATGGAATAACGAATGAGATTGATGTAGCCGTCGAAGACAATCCGCGTTTTTCTGGAATATCGGATTTCCCGGAGTTCAATTGGCTTGGGAAGTCATCGCTTTTCCCAATGAGTCTCTACGCGGCTGCGGGATTCACGGGGCCGTCTTTTAAGGACGATGAACGTATCCTATCGGAATGGCCCTGGTTGTGGACATTTGATCTAGATGAAATGAGATTAGAGCCGACTATCGAGTGTGAGCAGGCGATTTACCTTTCTGAAGTATCAGTTCCGATTTCGGATTATGTTACGGTATTCACTTGCGAGCCCAGGGAGATCGATCTGTGGTTCAAAGCCAATCGATTGATACCTATGGAACTGAATCTGTCTAATGGGTTGATGGCCCCTATCGATTTGCGTTTCAACTCGAGGATCGCTCGCCCAGCCTTGATACAAGTTGAGGATGGATATGTTACTGTGGAAACGACAGAATATGGACAAGGCAGACTAGATGAATCTCCTCAATGTTACTTGTCGCACAACGGAGTGATGATTTCGGATGATGTTGGCCAAATCCTGGGTGTTACACCTGATATGAAACGGATATTCTTCTCGAAATATGGGTTAAAAAGACATCCTAATGACCTGCGACCCGTGTCGCTTAACTCGTACGATTTGGTTTCCAAGCAGGTTGATGAACTAGTATCGAATCTGTCGGGTGATAAATTCAGAATCAGCAGGAACTCAAACAGATTTGGCTATCTCGCAAGAAGACAATTAAGTAGCCTTGCTGAGTTGGCATCGAATGGAATGCCCCCATTCACTAGCGTTCGAATTCATAGCCTCGACGGTCATAGCATTGAGCAGTTCGATTTAAAAGAGCCAATAGGAACATCGCATTGTGATTGGGAACCCGACTTAGGCTTAATTGCATATATGAAGAATGGTGATCTGGAAGTGTATTCCTTCCGTGAAAGAAATTAGAAACTGATTCTAAGAAGAAACGCGTCGCTCGCATTCTTGCATTGCTGACACGCTCATCAGATGGCATAGGCGGCCGCATGGGAGTCGACCTTGCACCGGCATGCTCTCTGGAATCAGAATTCAACAATTGACCTACGGACCCGACGGCAAGCGTCTGAGCTTGACTGACTCTTCTGGGACGCGCAAATTCTTCTACGACGGAAACGATGTGATTCAGGAGTATAACAGCGATTGGAGCGCGGTCAGGATGGAATGTGCCCACGGGTGCCCACGGCACACGGAAGCCCTTCTAGGTCTTATCCCAGATCTTGTGGGCTTGCACGTGCCAACTTCGCCGGAGGGGCTACGTTGCCCAAGTCCGAGCTCGCCTTACCTGGCGCTGCGACGCAAAGCGGCGCCTTCGCCCCATAGCACGGGAGTGGAGGCTCTCCACCTGATGAAGGACCGGCTGGGCTCGATCATCAACATCCTGGACGAGAATGAGACCGTCAAGACGACTTATTCGTACGACGCCTTCGGCGACCCAACAGCAACATACCCCAGCGGCCAGATCGATTGCATGTATCGGTGCCCACGGCACTCGGATGCCCCTTTTGGCTTTAATCGGGACTGTGTCGGCTCGCACGTGCCAACTTCGCCTTTCAGGCTACGTCGCCCAGGTCCGAGCTCGCCTTGTCCCATAATTCGGGGGCGGAGCCTCTACGCATACTGCAGCAATGGCCCGGCGAATTTCACTGATCCGAGTGGGAGGGTGAATTGCTCGTCGGAAGAATATAAAGAAGACTGCTTGTCATGCCGCGCTTTTGAATATGGGCTGCGTGTGGCCGCCGCTTACATGCACCCTTCGCTTGGCACGTCCGTCTCAGCCGGCACAGCCGGTGGTCTCATAGCTACTAATTATGTATCGAATTACTTTGGTGCGACCGGCTATTATAGAGAGCAGGCCGATCGCATGTACAAATTAGGATGTCGAGAAGGCCGATAGAAAGCGATAGAAATGCGAGAATACTTCAGATCATCCGAACATCACCAGAGAGGGGAATGATGATCGATCCCATACTCATCTGCGCGCTGCTGATCACTATATTCATTCTGAACAAGCTCCCGTGGTTCACGATCTTTCGAGTATCCGAGGAATCGCAGAACATGCATGTCGGGATCCGAATAGTCCTACTGGCATTTGGCTTGTTTTTCGCATTCCAATGTCTGCTTCTTGCGCTTCTTACGGTTATCGATCCCGATGCAGCAACTGCTCTAATTCCCTGGCAATTTGCATTGGGCGGAATTATTCTCTTGAATCTGTTTCTGTTGAACTGGGGGTCTACGTTTCCGCTTCTGCCGAAAACCAGATGAAGAGAACCGGGAAATAAAGCTAGAATCGACCGATTCAGGATGATGGCTAGTCTTTTGTTACTCGGAATTATTCTCACTTATGGCGTAATATCCCTGCTCGTCTTATCCTCGATAATCAGCAGGCTGCTTAGTACGACATATGATATCGCAGATGATAACCAGGATCGCTTGAAGAGCATTCTGCGCTCAATGGCACCCGTATTGGCCCTAATCGGGATTGTGGTGTTTGCCTACGCCCTGCTTTCCTTTGTGTTCCTGGGCGTCAAGCTTGCGAATCTGAATCTGCTAATTGCCATTCTCGCATTTTCAGCTATCGGAGTGTGTCGTCTGGCCATGGCTCTGATTTGGTTTAAGTTCCCCTTAAGGCGATCGGCTCAGGTTGAAGAAGATGTGGGGCCTCACGAGGACTCAGAAAGGCAGCCCTCAGAGAATCGGTCTAAATAGCTCAGACAGAACCTAATTGCGCCCATGGTAGAAGAATTGACTGCATTTGATATTCCGCCTCGAAAATGCATCGGTCGTTTGAGAGCATGCTGCGGCCCCCCAGGCTGACCTATCTGGCACGCGCACGTCTCTTGTTCGGAGAGGGGCGCTCGGGCGAGTTCGAAGAGGCCGAGCAGGACGACCTTGTTGCCTTTGACCGCGATGAGCTTCTGTGGACGCTGACCGTGTCCAGGAACTCCTCGAAAGTCTCGAGCGGGAAGGATCATACGAATCTGCCCAATGAAAGGCCTCGTGAGAGAGTGTGGATTCTGCGAATGCGGCCAATATTCCATGCAAGAGCTGGCCTTGCCATAGGAATGGAATTCGAGCAATCGCAGTTTCTGCTTCGGCGGGCTGGAAAGCCCACGCTAACCTGGTTCCTGTGCCCAGATGCGCCACAATATTATCCACGAGATAGGTTGATCTTCCACCAGATAAGATGAGACATTGCCGCCTGCAGCCGCCGCCCAACAGGACGAATTGACAGTGGGCGTCTCTTGGTGCGATATTCGCATATATCTATGGCGAAGACATTGTGTCAGAGTGAAATTGAACCAGGACTTCGGCTTTGCCCCGCAAGATATCCGGAACTGACAGCGTGCCCCTGACCGCCAGGATCAAGTCGCGAATTCGCTTGCCTTTGATGATTCTGGTTGGTGGGATGATTCTGTATTCTGCGGTGATCCTCTCGGTCGTCAGACCTTCATTCCCGACGGACGTCGATTCCGCAAGGTATCTCATGCTGTGCCGCAATATCATCTCGGGTGATGGCTACATGGATGACTACAAGCCCTGGCCGGTCCCGCACATGAAATTTCCCCCGGTTCTTCCATGCCTGCTTGCGGTCACTGAGTGGTTCTTTCCCGGCAATATAGTGTCACTCAAGTTGACCGTTGCATTGTTAGGGCTTGCCTCACTCATCGTGGCTTTTCTCCTGTTCAGATATATCCTCGGGGAGCTGCTCGCATCGATTGCGGTGGTCACCCTGGCCATCCAGTTCAGCTTCCTTCTGCGTGCTCAAAGGATCATGTCCGACGTCCCCTACACCTTATTTTCGATGCTTGCGCTTCTCCTCGTGTTCACTCGCTTCAGAGAAGAACGACCGGGGATATGGTTCGACATAGGCGTGGGTCTTGCTGTGGCGGTCTCAATCCTGACACGATCGATCGGTATCGCCCTGCCGCCGGCGATCGTGGGCGCGGCACTATTGAAGCCAGGAATTCATCGAAAAGGCCGGCTCATCACGATTGTATTGGTCGCGTCGATAATCTCGGGCGTCGGCTGGGAGGTCCATAATACGCTTGCAGCGGATAAATTCGTGCCGGTATATCCGACGCTTCTCGTTTACAAGGACTCCAACTCCGCCGGCGCTGGATTGGCGAACGCAAGCGACATACTGAAGAGAGTCGAGCAGAATTTCGAGTTCCACTATGAGCATCTGCTCCGAGTAGCACTGCCGAATGTTTCCCAGATACCGTATTTGCTCTCGGTCTTCTCGCTCCTTGCGGTATTCGGGTGGCTGGTCAGGCTCATTCGGAAGCGGTCGGTGCTGGAATTCTATCTTCTCATATATATGCTTGTCCTGCTAGTTTGGCCGTGGGCGGTGGAGCGGTTCCTGACCCCAGTCGTTCCCCTCTTCCTTCTCTACTTCATTGATGGTCTCAGGCGCCTAACCGGGCTGATCTACAGAGGTTTCGAGAGGCTGATCGCACTACTGAAGGCCGGCGCCCGCTTGCCGTCTCGGCGACGAAAAGCTCTTCCCAACCCCATCGCACTCGTCATAATTGTGCTCATCTTTGTTGTGAGCCTAATCGTGCCCGGCTCTCTTCTTTTCAGCAGACAGAGTCGGGAGAGATTCAATAGGCCCCCACCTGACTTCCCGGAATTCTTGAGTGCGGTCAATTGGATCGCACGCCACACACCGGAGGATGCCGTGGTCCTGACGGAGAGGGCCGTTGCCTGCAATCTGATTTCGGACAGGAAGTCGTTCACGGCTCGCGACGTGCGAGCGTCTGGCATGCTTCGCGAGGCCGTTTCAGAGAACAACCTTTTTATCATTCACAGTACGAGAGGAGACTTCCGCACTGCTTCACCCCTCGTCGCCAGCGTGCTCGGGAAAACCGAAGGGCATTGGCGGGTGGTCTTCAGGAGCGGTTCGACCCTTGTGATAGCGCAGAATGGTGCGGAGGTCATCCAGGGGGAATCCTGAGAGGCTGTAAATTGAGTCGGATTTCGTCGCGCGTAGGGGCGGGGCTAGTCTCCGCCCTTTGCCGGACGCGATTCAATGTCACGAAACGGGCAGACACAAGGCCTGCCCCTACAGGTGGTATGCATCAAGTGCGAGTCAATCGCCGATCCCCTTGCGAGATAACTTACGATAAGCCTCCTGCGATAGGACCACCCCGACCTCTGATCAGTCGGTGGGCTTCTTTTTGAATTTGAGCTTGAACCAGGTCTTGAAGACCAGCGGCCAGGCCTTTAGATTGAAGACGAGATTGATCGGAAGGATGCACTCCCAGGTGCAGTAGCAGTTCGAGTTCCTGATGAAGCTGAATATCTTCTCCGCCTCTTTGGACTTCAACATCTTTCGCAGGTTGTAGTTGCCCTGACGAACGTTCCCGAAGCTCTTGTTCAGTATCTCGCAAGGATAGAGGTCGCCCGTATCGCCGATGACGATGACCTTTTTGCCTGCAACGCAGGGGTATGTCATCCGGCCGAGCTTTGCGGCGCGGGCGTTTTCCTCCGGGGCGAGCCGCATCAGGACCTCTTTCATCCCGGCGAATGCGTGCTTGTCCCTCTCCTTGAACTGCTCATCGAGCCGGAGTTCCTTCATCGCCTCGTGGTACTCCTCCATCGTGATGTCCTTGGAGCGCGGATCGCGCACGTCACCCCTGACTATGTTGATGGAGTGCTTCAGCTCCAGTTCGTTCACGACAAATTCGTGCAGTGGGACCATCTCATGCCTGTTGTAGGCGGTGTAGGTCGTGCCGACGCGGAGGCCGAGGTTGGGGAACCTATCCGCCAGCGGCAGAAGGTGTCGGAGCGTCTTTACTGCCTTGTCAAAGCCGCCTTTGACGCCGCGGATCGCGTCGTGCGTCTCTGGAAGGCCGTCGAGCGTCACCTGCACCATCAGGAATGAATGCGGGCAGCGCACGAGTATCTCTCTCGTGATATCGACTATCTTTTCGGGAAGGTAGCCGTTGGTGTGCATATTGATGATGTGCGCGCTGTTGTTCTTGTAGAAAGCTTCACATATCTCAGGGATGTCGTCCCTAAGGGTCGGCTCGCCGCCCGTGATGGCGAGATACTTGATGTGTCCGAGGCTCTTCGAGACCTTCCTTATCTCATCGAGCGTCAGCTCCTGCCGCTTCGCCGATTCGTCCTGCCGCTGCCAGTTGAAGCAGTAATTGCAGCGGTTATTGCACCTGGACGTGACGAAAAGAATGACGTAGGGCGGCGTCCTGCTCAGAAGGAAGCGCATCCCGTCTATCGGCGACAGGGCAGTCCTGACGAATTTGGAGGCCATGAACCGCGCGAGTGCGAGCGATATCCCTATGCCAACCGTCAGGTAGTAGAGCGTGTTGCAGATGATGGAGTAGAAAGCGAATGGCATATTCTTCTGCGAGGCCACGAAATAATAGAAGTGGTAGTTGATGACGACCGAGAGCAGGAACGTTCCGAGCGACGCCCAGAGCAGTGGCGGAAAGAACGACGCCAGAATAAGGGCGAGCAGGGACAGCATGACGAGCATCACCGAGAACTGCTCCAATGGCCCGTTTGGATTGTCCTTGCGGCCGGTCGTCCGAAGGAAAGGCAAAAGGACGCGCCGGCTGCGCTTGAACCACTGCTTCAGCTTCCTAAATAGGGGCAGATAGAGATGGCCCACCTTGATGTCGGTGAAATAGACTATCCTGTGATGCTTGCTGAGCCGGAGGCCCAGGTCGTAATCCTCGCCGCCGATCCCCGCGAGTGAGGTGTCGAAGCCGCCGACCTCTTCGAATGCCCCCTTCGTCACCGCGCCGGCATAGGATGGGAAGCAGCAGCTTTCATACTGGGCCTTGCCCTTGTGCCTGGCATCGAGGATATGCACTGATTTGAGACCTATGAAGGTGACGCCCCACCTCTTATCGGCGAGCGCGCTCGCCATGACACCGCCGACGACCTGGATTTCGGGATCGGACAGAAAGGCATCGGCGAACTTCCTGAGCGAATCGGGGGCAAGCACGATGTCCGAATCGATAAAGACGATTATCTCGCCCTTGGCCTCCTCCGCCCCTTTGTTGCGGGCTGATGCGACGCCGCTGTTGCGTGGTTGCCTGATCAACCTGGCCGGGAACTGCCCCGCTATCTCGCGCGATTGGTCGGTGCTGCAATCATCGACTACTATCACCTCGAAATCGGGATAGTCCGATGCGAATGCCGCCGCGAGCGTCTTCCCCAGCGTCTCATGAGCGTTATAGACGGGTATCACGACCGAGAGCGATAGGTCTCGGTCCCGCCCTTCCGCGAGTTCAACGCTCATTCAAAACCTCACATATTTCATACAAATCCCAAGAAGATCCCTTATGTTCAGACCGACAACAGATCGAATGCAGACGAAGGCTAACACCCAAGACGAGACGATGCAAGAAAAGGGAATCGACGATTAGCGGGTTCTGACCGGCGGATGTACATACGATCCGATAGATGCCATTTTTACACATTAGTGAAACGCCCTTTCAATTCAATATGGTGCTGTGGCAAAGTCAAATGAAATTCGGCAATCGACCACTTGAAGCTCGCTCAATCCAAGGAGATTATTGCAGTGCTCAGTGAGGAAGTGCAGGACTCATCAGAAATCTGTCCGGCATGCGACGAGGACAATTCCAGGAGACTACCCCGATACGGCAAAGTCTATGGGCGATATGTATGCCGGAAGTGCTACTTCGGGTTTGCCAATCGAAGGCAATTCGCATATCTAATTGATGTCATTCTTTTAGTCATTCTGCGAAGTCTGGTCGATTGGACGAGGGGCATCGGTTTCTGGGAGATTGAGCCATTTAATCTGCAATCGGCGCTGATATCACTCGCCATGACACTCCTTCTGCTCATCAAGGATGGATTCAACGGTCATTCACCCGGCAAAGCGCTCTTGGGCGTGCTGGTCCTTGATGACAGGACCGGGGAGCCGGCCGGCTTCTGGGCTTCATTCAAGCGTAACTTGCCTCTCTTAATCCCGCTCGTGTGGATTGTTGTGGCTTTTCAGCTTGTGAAGGGCCATAGATGGGGAGACAAATGGTCTCACACAAAGGTGGTCTGGAAGAAATACAAAGACAAACCGCCTTTCGCCGGTTGATCGATTCCCATCTATATTTTACGCGACGCAATGTGGCATAGTCCGACGATGAGGCAATTTCCCCACGAAGCAGAATACTAACCTGCCATCAAAACAAGGAGGCAACCATGTCGAGAGGGATGGATCGGACCAACCAACTGGTCCTATGGGTGGCGCTACTGCTGCTCTCCACTGCGTTAATCTCCACGATCGCCTTTGCGGACGGGAAGTGCGGCCAGAAGACCTGCAAGGGAAATCTCCACACCTATCCAATGCGATTCGTGGTCCTGGGAGACCGCACTGGCGGCCATGTGCCGGGGATTTTCGGCCAGATAGTGTCGGAGGCAATGCGCCTGCACCCGGATTTCGTCGTCAATGTCGGCGATATGATCGAGGGCTACACCGAAGACGAGACGAAACTCGAGGAGATGTGGCTGGAGTTCAAGAAGCTGATCGAGCCAATTCCTGTACCCGTCTATCTCGTCCCCGGAAACCATGACATCGGAAGCGATGGGATGGTTTCACAATACGAGAAGCACATCGGAAAGCCTGACTACTCGTTCGATGTTCGCGGTGTTCACTTCGTGATGCTGGACACAGGCCGTTACGAGAAGGCGGATGAGCTGCGAGACGACCAGATTGAATGGCTGAAAAAGGACCTCGAGGAGCACAAAGACGCCTGCTATACGGTCGCCATATTGCACAAGCCGTTCTGGATAACGACGGTCGCAAAAGGCAAGCCAGATAGGCTGCATGATATGTTCGTCAAGTATGGCGTCGATGCGGTCTTCACTGGGCATTACCACTTCTACTTCGCGGGCGAATACGACGGTATCAAATACACGAGTGTCGGGAGCTCGGGTGGTGGAACAGAGTATGACTCGGGCGGCCTTCTCTATCATTTTGTCTGGGCGACATTCGACGGCAAGGAGCTGTCGCTGGCCCCAATCAGAATGGATGGTGTTCTGGGTTGGGACCACATGACGGGTAACGATTTCCTCCTGATCTCGCGAATTGAAAGCGGCGCCATTGGGACAGACAAAGCCCAGGTTCGAGATGATCTCAAGGTCGGGAAGACCGAGCTCAAGGTAAAGATCGAGAACCTCTATGACAAGGCCCCTATTGAGGACGTCATCAAGTGGGAAGTGCCGGCCGGCTGGGAGATCAAACCGGCAGGGATGCAGATAAAGGTCCCACCGGGTGAGAGCTTCGATGCGGAGTTCACCGTCAGGTGCAAAGGTCCTCTCTATCCTGTCCCTTCGTTCAAGATCAAATGCCCATATCGAGAGGGGCGCACGGCGGAGGTCGAGGGGCGCATCGGCGTTTCCAGGACCGCTCTCGCAAAGAAGGCGAAGTCGGCACCGACCATCGACGGCAAGCTATCCGAGAGCATCTGGACAAGGCCAACGACAACCTTCTTCAAGAATGAGTATGCCGAGAACGAAGCCGAGCCGATAGAGTTCTACTTCGCATACGACCGCGACAACCTCTATCTCGGCGCAAAATGCATGGAAAGAAAGATGGAAGAGCTCAAGGCGTCGATGAAGAACCACGATGACGCAATCTTCGGCGAGGACTGCATCGGCTATTTCTTCCAGACGGTTGACGACGGGCCAGTCTATCAAATCTACGCCAGCGCTATCGGCACGATGTTCGATCAGAAGATCGAGATCGAGGATGGCAGCTATGATGCAGAAAAGACCTGGAATGGTGAGTATGAAGTGAAGACGCACCACGGAAGCGATTTCTGGTCGATAGAGATCCGCGTGCCATTGAAGCAGCTTGGCACAGATGGGGTATCAGGCAAGAAATTCGCACTGAATTTCCGACGCAAGCACCCTCGTCTGCGGACAACTGCCGACTGGCAGCTGCCAATAAGTTACTTCCCCGAGACATTTGGCGTCCTGGAACTGGAGTAGGCAGCTTCCATGTTGCACGGCGACCACATAGGCTGTCTCGGCTGCGATCTGACATACGGTCGGATGGACCTGCCGGGCGGTCGGATATGTGAAACCAAGCACTGGACGGTCCAGCACTGCATCGGTGCGCTCGGCGTCGGGACGCTGATCGTCAAACCATTTCGACATATCTACCACGTGCGCGAGCTCACGGACGACGAAGTCCGTGAGCTCGGCCCTTTATTGCGCCTGGTCGCGGAGACGATCCACGAGATACTCGCGCCAGACCAGATATACACCTGCGAGTGGTCGCATAAAGGCTTTGAGCCT
>JAFGIT010000235.1 GCA_016929465.1 Candidatus Coatesiibacteriota bacterium
GGCCTCGAAGCTCAGCGTGACCGGCAATCGCTCGAGCAAGGCGAGAGCCTCCGATTCGGAATAAAAGAAGCCCTCGGAAGACGCGATGATGCGAGCCGCCGCTTCCATGGCAGAGGGTGAGGGCGTCCCGGATATCGTCACCGAGAATCGCGAGGGCGTCAATTGAACCACTCCTTGATCGGCCGGTGCATCAGCGTGCAAAAGAGGTGGAAGCACATTATGCAGACCATGATCGAGGCGACGAACAAGCCGAAATCGGATGGACCGAAGAGCCCCACCAGGAGGTAACACCCGACTACGAGGGCAGAGGCCAGCACACCTATCATCGATGCAACGACGGCCAACGCGTAGCCCTCTGTTCCTCTGACGCTGATCGCTGCCAGGGCGGGGAATACAAACGCCATCAATAGCGCCGGATATGACGAAATTACTGCCATTGAAGGAGCGATGAAACTCCCTATCCAAAGGGTCAGAGCGGACCACACGACGATGCTCCAGAGTATCTTCGGTATCCTATTGAACCGCTTCTCGTATCGCTCCAGCTGCTCATCCGTGAAGTGCTTTTCGAGGCCGAATCTCGGAATGGGATTGCAGACGGAGAGGTCCCCCGACCGGTTGTCCCCCGTCTCGGAGTTCCTCACAGCATAGCTCAGCTCGCAGCCGGCCTTGTGTAGCGCGGTAAGCGTCTCCTCCCCTTTCTTCTGCTCTGTCTCGAACGTGAGCTTGAGCGGAAGCGTCCCGAGTATCTCCATTGCCTCCTTCTCGCCATAGAAGAAGCCGGGCGAGCTCGCAATTATCCGTGCAATATGCTGCCTCGCAGCGTAGGATGCGACCTCGGTGATCGTTACGGTGAACTCAGCCATCTATCAAGAGAACCAACGGCGTACGGGCTTTTTGAGCAACAAGATAAAGAGATATCCGCAGATGATAATCGCGATTAAGTTGCAGAAGAGGATGACCCAGCCTATGACATCGCTATATGGAGAACTGATGATTTCAATGGCCCAATTGAGCATGAAGACATTGATTAAAAAGCCCAATAGACTGGCGCCCAAGCAGGTGACGTAGCCCCATAGCTCTGCACCCTTGGCCCCGATTGCTGCGAAGCCAAATAATGCGACCTGAATGGGGGCAGCGATCATCATCGGCATTACCCACAGCCAGATCCCAAGGACCCAGCCAATAACAAAGAAAAATGCTGCAAGAGACCAGAAGACCTTAGGGAGCCATCCAAATCGTGACTCCATGGCCTCAAGTCTCTCCTCACTGTAATCTGAGATCAGGCTTCGCTCCGCAAATTGGCCCCCTCTCTTGTGCTCCCATACATCTTCGTCAACAATGAATGAGAGATCGCAGCCAGCGTCCTTCAGTCTCTTGATGGTCTCCTGGCCCTCCAAATGCTCCGATTCAAACGTCAGCGTTGCCGGGAGCATTGCTAGGAGCTCTCTCGCTTCATCCTCGTTTATGAAAAAACCCTCCGAAGTGGCAATAATCCGCACGGCTCTCGCCTTGGATGCGTCAGACTTGAAGCCCATTATGGATAGCGTGAACTCAGCCATCTCTCAAGAGAACCAGCGGCGCACGGGTTTTTTCAGTAGCGTGAAGACCAGATGCAGTGTGAATACAAACGGCACGGCTGCACTCACGACAAAAGCCCAGTTCATAACCGCGATCGGCCCTATTTGAGCAATTCGCACCCTAATCTGTCCGCTGTATATCGCGAAAATAGCTCCCCCAATAAGCCCCCAACTCACGAATGTAGCGAGTATTGTTGACAACAAAGCAAGCACGTAGCCGCTCAATCCCTGATTTGATACTCCAAATATTGCCAATAGAAGCAGCACAAGAAGAACTGGGCACGTAAAGGCAACGCCATAGGCCCCCAGAAGGGTTGCCTGAAGGGCAATCACAAACGTCCAAGCGAACAATCCCCACAGGATTCGGGGCATACGGTTTAGAGCCCTTTCGGCAATGAATAGCTGCTCCTCGTTGTAATCGCTCTCGAGCGGCTTCTTGCCAAGATATCGCTGCGGCTCTGGCCGTGCTTTCTCGGGCTCAGCTTCGACTCGATACGACATCCGGCACCCCATCTCCTGCAGCGACCGGAGAATCTCCTCGCCCTTGCCTCTTTCCACATCGAACGCAAACTCAACTGGTAATGAGCCAAGCAGATCCAATGCCTCGGTTTCGGAAAGCGCGAATCCCGGCGAGCTAGCGATTATTCGAGCCGCGGAGGCCTTTGCATCGTCCGAGGCGAAGCCTGCGATGCTGATGAGGAATTCGGTCATATCGAAGAGGCGCTACGCATTTCTGAAGCCGGCAGGATTCCGGGCGTTGTTGATCGCGGTGTCGTACGAAATCACTCCGCGCTGATAGAGGTTCTTCAGGCAGCGGTCCATGCTGATCATCCCCTCGCCGGTTCCGGTAAGCAGTATGTTGTCCAATGCCTGCAGCTTACCGTCTCTGATCACGTTCCTGACCGCCTGGTTCGCGATGAGTATCTCGTAGGCGAGTACCCGCCCCCTACCATCGAGGGTGGGCACCAGGAGCTGTGAAATGACTGCGACCAGCGAAGACGCGAGCTGTGCCGCTATGTGGTTCCTCTCCTGCGCGGGGTAGGCATCGACTATCCTATCGACGGAGCCGGTCGCGCTTTGCGTATGAAGCGTGGCCAGCACCAGGTGCCCTGTATCCGCAGCAAGGAGGGTGGTCGTGATCGTCCCGAGGTCCCGCATCTCCCCGACGACAATCACGTCGGGATCCTGCCGCAGAACGTGTACCAGGCCGGTGTTGAAGTCGTCGAAATCGGTGAGCATCTCCTGTTGGACAACGATACTCCTCTGATGCTTGTGGTAGTATTCGATAGGGTCCTCCAGCGTCACGATCTTGCTCCGGCGTGTGGAGTTGATCGAGTTGATCATGGTATTCAACGTGGTCGTCTTTCCCATGCCGGTCGCGCCGGTAACGAGTATGAGTCCAGCCTTCCTATCGATCATCTCGTTGACGAAGTTCGGAAGCCCAAGCTCGGAGACCGAGACTATATCGCTAGTTGCGAGCCTTATGGCCGCCTCGACGTTGCCTTTGCTCCTATATAAGGTCACACGGCCGTAGCCTATTCCCTCGAAGTAGATCGACACACACAGCCGTTCCTGCTGGTCGAAGCTCTGCCACAGAGATTCCGCTATGATGTCCTTCAAAAGGTCCTTGATCTCACCGGGCTTGAACGGCGCCCCCGGCATTCGGGCGATCTCCCCATGTGACCGCATCATGGGCGGCGCGTCGGTCACCAGATGCACGTCGGATGCACATGCCTCGGAGGCGAATTTCAGAATCTCTGCTAGTGATTGAGTGCTCAGTGAATCAGTCAACTAAGAACCTCCTGGATTGTGGTGGCAGAATGACTCCTATCGGCTTTCCCATGAGCTCATCCCTAGTAACGATCCAGCCAACGCGGCCAGAAACGATAAAATACTCGTTCTCGTTGAGAGATATATCAAGCTCTACAGTCGGCTGCCAGTCGGGATGAAGCTCAACTGGGACCATGAAATTCACGGGATTGCCGAGAATCGAGTCGCCTTTGATACTGAAAATCTGAATTCTGCGTCTCCCTGTTACCACACGCTCGCCGGGCAGTCCCACTATGCGGCCGAGATAATAACCGAGCCGGCCTGCGATCCGAAAGTGAGGATTAGCAGCGAATCGCCTTGTTACCCCGCGATGCAGAACTATAGTTCCTCTATCGAAGCTTTCGTATGGGAGACCGCTGATCCGCACGACCGCTTCCTCTCCGTGCATCAGGAGGGGGGCCAGATTGTCGGACCGGACCTCGACCGCGCGGAAATTTTCGCCAACCAACCACCAGCCCAGGATTATTACGATGAGAAGCGGTAGCACAACCAAAGCCCCATGGTCTTTTCTCGTGGCTTGCTTACGCGAGGCAATCGCGCCAGAGTATGCCGCTGAGAAAAGGGGAAAGAAAACGAGAAGCAATGCAGTCAGGTTGGAGAAGGGCTGGTACCAGAATAGTGCGCTAAGCCCGGCCAGCGTGAGGAATATGCCAAAGAAAAAGACTGCTTGGCGCGGTTTGCCGAGAAGAAGATGGCCAAGGCCCGGTATAAAGCCCAGGCACGTGACTAATACGGTCCTGAGCTGTACGGGAGCGCTCAACTCGAACCTCTTGGGCTCCAACCTCTTCGAAGCTCCGCGGCGGCCCTGGCTCCCGAAAAGGCGGCTTAAGAAGCTGGTTCGCCCCTTTCGTCCGGCCCTTGGCGGGTATGTGCGATCGAGGGGCCTCGCGTTGAAATCAAAGCCGCAGACGGGACATGTCTTTGTCCCGGGGACACTCTCCCATTCGCAGTTGGGACACTCCACAGTACTCTACTCCTGGCAATCAGGTGGTCTTGACCTTGCCCTCAATTTTCTCAGAGGCTTCAGTCTCGATTCGCACCTCACCATCGTAATATTCGTGGGTGAACTCGGTGTCGCCATCGGCGTTGAGGGCCTTCTTTATCGCCTCGGCATATTCGAGGCATCCCTTTCCCTTGATACCGGAGACCTTGAATTCGACCCTTCCGTCAGGCTGGATCTCTATGTCGATGTCAACTCGCTTGTCCTTTCTGATCATAGCCTCTCCTTATCCCAAATCTAACCAAATAGCCTCTTGAGAAAACCTCCGAAGCCCCCTGTGGTCACAGCAAGTTCCCTTTGAAGCTGTTGAGCCTCTCTCGATGATGGCTCGAGCTCGAGAACCCGCTCTAACGCCTGCTCAGCCTGTCGAATGTGCCCCATGCCCCTGTAAGCGAGACACAGATTCAGCCATATATTGCAGTTCGAGGGGCACTTCTGCGCAGCCTCGTCCAGATACTTAACGGCCAGTAGGAACTTACGCAGACACAAACACGATCGGCCAATAGCGAGGTGGGCGCGAAAACCTGAACCCGGAACCGCTGCGGCCTGGGAGATGCAGAGCTCAGCATTTCCCTTCCCGCCGGTCTTGATCAAAAGCTCCGCCCTCGATAGCCAGGCCATCATCGCAAAGCGGTCCTCTCGCTTGTGAGAGCATGAAACCGCCTTGTCCACCCAGAGCATCGCCTCTCTCGTGAATCCCTGACGGCTGAGCAAGCTCGCCTTGCCGGCGAGAATCCCCGGCGTCTCCCCCAGCTCATTCGACCCGCGGTCTGCCCAGACATCTGCCTCATAGAGCTCATTCATTTCGATCAGGCACCATACCTGTCCAGACCAGGCCGTCGGATTCAGATACTGGTGCCGCAGAACGCGCGAGTAGGTCCTTAATGCGCTCTCGAATGATCCTTTCCAATAGAGGTCCCACGCTGTATCGAGAAGCAGCTCGGGAGTCTCCTCGGGCGAATCATCCCCCGACAGGAAGGGATTTTTGCGGTCAAATTCCAGATACTCGAATCTACCCATACATCAAGCTCCGCTAGCTCAATCTCCGTGCCTTGATTCGTATCCGATGGCTCTCGTCCAATTCCTCCTCGACAATGTTGAATCCCCTCGACCGGAGTTCCTTCATCACCTTGGAGTACGCATATTGCTGGACCATCTGGTTCAGGAAATCCTGTCCGATCTGTCTCAGCTCGACGGCCGACTTCCCCTCTCCCTCCACGCAGACCTTGAACCTTCCCCCGAGATCGGCGGTGAAATTTAGCGTGATATCGCCGCGCCTAACGACAAAGCCCTCTTTCGGAGCGACCTGCTCTCCCGCGAGCTCCGAGTTCTGAAGCTCCAGATCAACTTTCGTGGATTTCTTGACGGTAGTATCCTCGGTCAGCCTCTTGTCGCTGCACGCAACTTCATACCCGAGCTTGGCGGCAGCAGCGGCTGCGACTCCGCATAGGATTGGCCATCCAGATATAATCACAGGGACTGCTACGACACAGATACAGGACATTTCTACACTCCTATCATCGAATCCAAATTACAGCTCCAAACGCCGGCCTCGCGCTTCTGCCTTCTCGTCCTCGTTTAATGATGCTGGTCTTGTCCTTGCAGAAGCCCAATCTCGAAGCTCGTCGATACGCTCCTGCATCATCCGCGAGAGCGGGATCAGCTCGCCCATACTCTTTATGATAGCCTCCTCATTAAGGTCCTTGCCCTGGTCAAAAACGTCGTAGAGCGCGGAGACGATGCACTGCTCTATTTCTGCCCCGCTGAATGCTGGGCACTTCTGTGCGAGGATTGGCACGTTGAATTCCCTCGGGTCTCGATCGCGCTTCTTCAGATGTATGCCGATTATCTCCTCCCTCTCTCTCTGCGAGGGGAGGTCAACGAAGAATATCTCGTCGAGTCGCCCCTTTCGCAGAAGTTCAGGAGGGAGGCTCGAGATGTCATTAGCCGTCGCAATCACGAACACCGGGGAGGTCTTCTCCTGCAACCAGGTCAGGAAAGTGCCCAGCACACGCGAGGCCGTTCCCGCATCGGAAGCACCTCCGCCTGCCATCCCGGCGAAAGACTTGTCGATTTCGTCGAGCCAGAGGATCGCTGGCGCAACTGATTCCGCGACATCTATCGCCTTACGCATATTCTCCTCCGAGGAGCCAACGAGCGAAGAGAACACCTTGCCCATATCGAGCCGCGTCAATGGGACACCCCAGACCGAGGCGACCGCCTTGGCGCAGAGACTCTTACCGCAGCCCTGGACTCCTATCAGCAGTATGCCTCTGGGCGCTGGCAGACCGAATTGCTTTGCCTTAATCGAGAAGGCAGCAGCTCTCTTGCCGAGCCAACCTTTGAGCTCCTCCAGCCCGCCGATGTCGCCGAAATTCTCTCCGGCCGGATAGTAATCGAGAACACCCGACTTGCGGATGATCTGCTTCTTCTCCTCCAGGATGTCAGCTATGTCATCCTCGTCGAGGCGTCCACCGGTCACAATCGACTTCGCGAAGACGTTCTCGGCTTCGAGGAGCGTCAATCCCAAGGCAGCCTGGGTGATCTTCTCCTTGATAGGATCGGACGGCGCTATCTTAAGATCGGTGCTCTTGTTCACATCCTCGATAGTGGCATTGAGAAGCTGCATCAGCTCTGATTGGTCCGGCAGGCCGAATTCGATCTCGGTTATTTCCTTCTCCAGTTCAGAGGGAATCGCGTCCTGGGACGACATGATGAGGACCGTGTTGAAGCTCGACTTCAGGAAAGCAAACAGGTCCCTGGTCTTGCGGATGATCTCTGGGTCCTTCAAATATGGATGGAAGTCCTTGAGCAGAATGAGGCTGGGATCGTTCTGATCGAATACCCACTGCAGGACGCTCAGCGGGTCCTTGGTGCTCTTGTTCTCCTTCTGTGGAGCAACCCTGGAGCCGATGCCACCGTCGTGGATTCCACGAGTGATCGTCCAGCAGAAGAATTTCTTGCCCCGCTTCGCAGCTATCTCGGCAAGTATCGTCTCGACCCTCTGCTCCTCCCAGGTCTTGATATAGATCAGCGGGTATCTTGCCCTTATCAGAACATCAAGGTCTTCCTTGAATCCCATCTTAAGTAACTCCTTTTGTTGGAAAAGCAACCGATCGCAGCGAATCCGCAATCTCCGGAACCGACGGCGACTGAGACTCGAAGACCACGGTGCCATCACTATCAATAGTCATCTCGAGCAGCTCGTCCGACGCTGCATCTATTTTATATCGAGGCGATTCATCTGTCGCTCCGCGCCCAATTAGGCTGAATTCGATCCCGCTCTCTGTCAATAGCGACTCTGCGTTTTCTATCTCCTCATCGGACAGCGGCCCCCAACTGCCCGATCTCGATATATCCACGTCGTAGGGGGAGAAGTTCGTGAGGAGGCTGAACTTCCGCGCGGGAATTCGGCTTGCGATATTTACTACTCCACGGAGGCAGCACTCGCCATGCCCTGGCAGCAAAAGGTGACGAAGCAGGAGCTTATCGGCTTCGATCCGCTCCAGGTTAGCGTTGAGTACTTCGAGGTAGCCGGGCATGTTCGCAATCTCTTCTGCGCAGCGATCATTGCCGAAGTGCACATCGACTATGAATATATCCGCGACGCTCTTAATCAGCTCCAATGCCTCATTTACTACATAGAGGTTCGTGTTCCATACGATCGGAACCATGCCCTTGAACCTCCAGGCCAATTCGAGCGAGCCGTTGAGCGAAACCGATGGCTCGCCGCCTATGATGCTAACGGTTCTGACTGTCCCGCTCTCGACAAGCGTCTTCGCCTCCGCGATCGCCAAATCGAGGTCCGCCAACGTCAATCCGCTCTCGAGCTGGGCGGTCCGCGTCGAACAGAAGCTGCATGCCATATTGCAGCCCGAGAACCAAAAGGCGTACGTCGGAGATATTTCCGGCTCTTCTCCTATGAGCAGGCCGGAGCGAAAGACGCGTCCCGAGGACGACGCGCCGCAGAAGCCGACCTCGGACCTGTCTCTGTGGACCTCACAGCCCCTCGGGCAGACTACGCAGGGCGAAGTCAGCTCACGGGCCCGTTCTAGTATCGACCCAATTTGACCAGCATATCCGTGCGCTGTCACCGGGAATTCTCCCTAACTATCCATGCCAAGAACCAGCTTTTAATTAATTTGATTATCGGTCAAGCCTTGCGGCTTTTCAATAGCCGCATTCTAAAGGCCGAATCTGACAGAGGGAGATGCCGTCCGAGCGGCGATTGATGCGCAGGTCTGGGGCTATCGGGTCAAACCGACAAAGCGACGATATTCATCGCGGCCAACGCTCCGACAGCACGCTGCCCAGAAGCCCGCCGTCTGGAGTCTGACAACCAGTTCTTTCCCTTCCTCAAGAGAGGCGACGGGAGCGAATACGCTTGCTCCGCTGCCAGAGAGCATCGCATACTCGACGCCGAGCCCAGCGAACGCCTCGAAAACTTCATCAATGCTAGGATAGAGACGGCGCGCAACCGATTGAAGGTCATTCCGCATGAGTCCCCATTTTCCAGCGGCTTCGGCAGCGCCTACAAATACAGCAGAGCGGTTCTCGTCCGTGGGACTTTTTCCTCCTTCCCCTCCGAAACCGAGGCCAGAATAGACGCGGCCGGTCTCGACCATGACGTGCGGATTGGCGAGAACGAACGACGCCTTGGGGAGGTCTGCCATTCCC
>JAFGIT010000236.1 GCA_016929465.1 Candidatus Coatesiibacteriota bacterium
ATGATACGTTGCCGAAGAGCTATCCGTTCATCAATGACATCATGACCGAGAAGGCGATCTCGGGACATATCACGGAGATATTCACCCTCTACGGGCGAGCGGAGACGGTGCTAGTTCTCAATAATCTCAAGACGCTCGGATTCAAATACAGCACTCTATCCGGCGCCTCGATCTCGATCGGTGATATATGCATTCCAAAGGAGAAGTACGAGATCGTGGACGATGCGGACAAGAAGGTCGGCAGGGTCATTTCCGATTTCGGCCGGGGCAGGATAACCGACGGTGAGAGGCACAACAAGACGATCGACATCTGGACGACCGCCAAGAATATGGTGTCGCGGAGCGTCATATCGACCTTAGCCTCCTCCAAGGTAGAGGGCGGTGGCATAGAATTCGGCGACGCGGGTGGATTCAATCCTGTTTATATGATGATGCACTCAGGAGCAAGGGGAAGCACGGAGCAGATACTTCAGCTCGCCGGGCTTCGCGGCCTCATGAGTAAAACGTCGGGTGAGATCATAGAGGCTCCTATCAACGCGAACTTCCGTGAGGGGCTGACGGTGCTCGAATACTTCATATCGACTCACGGTGGTCGTAAGGGACTTGCAGACACGGCTCTCAAGACCTCCAATGCTGGCTATCTAACCAGAATCCTGGTCGATGTCGCGCAGGAGGCGATCATAACGCAGGAGGACTGCGGCACGATTCGAGGCCTGACGATGACTGCCCTCTATGAGGGCATGACCGAAATAGCACCGCTCAGGGACAGAATTCTCGGCCGTGTTGCGCTCGAGGACGTTATCTCCTCGGACGGGAAGGTCATCGTCAACAGCAACGAGGAGATCAACGAGGTCAAGGCCAGGGAGATTGAGCAGGCGGGAATTCGCCAGGTCGCGATCCGCTCTGTTCTCACCTGCGAGGCCCGAAATGGCGTGTGCGTGAGGTGCTACGGCCGTAATCTCGCCCGAGGCAGAATGGTCGAAATTGGAGAAGCGGTTGGGATTATCGCCGCGCAGTCAATCGGGGAGCCCGGTACTCAGCTGACGCTTCGTACCTTCCATATCGGAGGAACTGCAAGCACAACGGTTGAGGAGCATGTTATCCAGGCCCGAGTCACGGGATTACTCAAATATGACAGCAAGCTGACCACAATCCGAAATAAGCATGGGGAGTGGGTCGTAACCTCGAGAAGGGGTGGCCCTATTTCCATCGTTGACAAGAAGGGCAAGACCATATCGAAGCACTTCGTCAACCACGGTGCGAACATCAAGGTCGAGGATGGCGGCCAGGTCAACGCCGGAGATGAGATAATCGAGTGGGATCCCTACGCTAAGGTCATTATGACGGAGCAAAAGGGCGTCGTGGAGCTCGCGGATATAATTCCGGGCGTTACCTTGAGCGAGGAATTCCACGCGGTAAGCGGTATGTCGATCCGCGCGATAATAAGCGAGGAGATCAGCGATTTAACGAAGAAGGCCACTCAGGATAAGGCGGCAGGCAAGAAGGAGGAGAAGATTCTCAATCCACGAGTCATAATTAGAGATGAGGCGGGGTACATTCTTGCGGACTATCAGCTGCCGGTGGGCGCTCATTTGATAGTTGACGATGGCGACCTGGTCGAGCCCGGTGATGCACTCGCGAAGCTGTACAAGGAGCTGAGCAAGACGAAGGACATCACGGGTGGTCTTCCGAGGGTCGTCGAGCTCTTTCAGGCGAGAAAGCCGAAGGAGAAAGCCGTCATTGCAAAGAACCGCGGTAGGGTCAAGTATGGCAAGACCACAAGACGTTTCTTCGAGGTCCTGGTTCAGTCGGACCTGGTCAAGGTGGTCGAGTCCGGCGATTCGGACCTTGCTCCGGGTTCTTACATAGAGGACGATGCCTTTGCCGTGATCTGTAGGGATTTGACGAACCAGAAGAAGAAGCCGCCCACGTGTGAGCGTGAGGAGGAGAAATATTACATCCCACGCGGTAAGCACATTATCGTTCTCGATGGTGACGTGGTCGAGGCCGGGGAGCCGCTGATGGAAGGCTCGCCTGACCCACAGGACATTCTGGAGGCATTGGGTGAAGAAGAGCTCCAGAGGTTCCTCGTCAACGAGATCCAGGAGGTTTATCGCCTTCAGGGAATCAACATCAATGACAAGCATATAGCTTTGATTATACGTCAGATGCTGCGTCGGTCTGTCGTGATCGATCCGGGCGATACGAGATTCTTGCCCGAGCAGCACGTTGACAACTTCGCGAAGCTCGAAGAAAACCGCCGCATCCAGAGATACATGAGGATAATCAGGGTCGGTGACAGCCGATTCAAATATCATCAGCTTGTCACTACAGAGGATCTCGAGGCGGAGAATAGGGTCCTCGAGGGCCGTAACGCCCGACCAGCGGTTGGGCATCCAGCTCAGCCCGCAAAGAGCAAGCCTCTGCTTCTGGGTATAACGAAGTCCTCCCTCAGCACTGATAGTTTCATCTCCGCGGCATCCTTCCAGGATACCACGCGAGTGCTTGCGGGCGCAGGAGTAGCCGGCGCTGTTGACTACTTGCGCGGCCCGAAGGAGAACGTGATTGTAGGCCGGTTGATCCCGGCGGGGACGGGAGCGACGGAGCATGCGGTCGAGCCGAAACTGAACATCGACATGTCCGAGCTGCTCGAGGCTGAGGAAGGAGACAGCGCGACCGCGGAGGCTAGTGAATTTTCTTTGGGTGATATCGAGAGTTAATAAGTCCGCATACGGAGGGTCATTTTGCCGACAATTAATCAGCTTGTAAGACATGGTAGAAAGCGAATCAAAAAGAAGAGCGATAGCCCGGCATTGGGCGGGGCTGCTCAAAAGCGAGGCGTTTGCCTTCGCGTTACGGTCGCTACTCCCAAGAAGCCGAACTCTGCGCTAAGAAAGGTCTGCAGGGTCCGTCTAACCAACGGCATGGAGACCAACGCATATATTCCAGGTGTTGGCCACAATTTGCAGGAGCACTCGGTTGTCCTCATAAGAGGCGGTCGTGTAAAGGATCTGCCTGGCGTGCGCTATCACGTAATCAGAGGCACGCTTGATTCAGCAGGCGTTGAAAATAGAAAGAGAAGTAGAAGTAAATACGGGGCAAGGCGTCCCAAGAGCCCGAAATAGTCAGGGGAATTTTGAAACCCCTTTCGGTTTATTATGTTGTAGTCTGAGAGAAAGATCAGAATGCCAAGACGAAGAAAAATATTGCGGCAGGTTCTTGCCAAGGACCCAATCTACCATGATGTCTTTGTGACCAAGCTCGTTCACTCTGTCATGCAGGGTGGAAAGAAGAGCCTCGCCGAGCGGATCATTTATGACGCTTTGGAGACAGTAAAGAAACGCTCGGAGAGCGGAGACCCGATGGAGGTTCTCCGAATGGCCATGGAGAATACGAAGCCAGTCCTCGAGGTTAAGTCAAGGAGAGTTGGCGGTGCGACCTATCAGGTGCCTGTAGAGGTTAGGCCCCATCGCCAGACAGCACTTTGTGTTAGGTGGTTGATTGGCTTCGCAAAGAAGCGAGATGGCAAGTCGATGCAGGACAAACTGGCAGCGGAGATACTGGACGCGAGCCAGAATAGGGGAGGCGCTGTTAAGCGCCGGGAAGACATGCAGAAGATGGCGGAGGCCAATAAGGCATTCGTCCATTACAGGTGGTAGGCGCGTAGCGGCGTCTCATCTGTAGTATCAGTCTGACAATCCTCGATACGCGAGTAACAGGTTCAACGGGTAAGTGTCATTCTTGCCCGTTGGCGTTTTATTAATAACTGATGGTTTTTGAGCTAATAACATAAGAATATGGCGAGAAAACATCCTCTTCATAAGACTCGGAATATAGGTCTGATGGCCCATATAGACGCCGGAAAGACGACCACGACCGAGAGGATTCTCTACTATACAGGGACCTCTCATCGCATGGGCGAGGTCGATTCCGGCAACACAGTTATGGACTGGATGGAACTCGAGCAGGAGCGCGGAATTACAATCACCTCCGCTGCCACAACATGTTTCTGGCGAGATTTTCGGATCAATGTAATCGACACGCCGGGGCACGTGGATTTCACGGCAGAGGTTGAAAGAAGCCTCAGAGTCCTGGACGGCGTAATTGTAATCATCTGCGCCGTCGGAAGGGTGCAGCCACAGTCCGAGACAGTCTGGCGACAGGCTGACAAATATGGCGTGCCGCGACTCGTCTTCGTAAATAAAATGGACCGGATGGGCGCCGACTATGACGCGGCAGTTGCCGGGATCGAGCGTACTTTTAGATGTGTTGCTGCTCCCGTCACAATACCTATCGGTGCTGAAGCAGAATTCTCCGGAATCATAGATCTCGTCGAGGAGGAGGCTCTCTTCTTCGATGACCTGACATTCGGAGCGGCGGTGAGAAGAGCCCCGATCCCGGAAGAGCTCCTTCCGAGTGTGGCCAAATACAGAGAGAGACTGATCGAAGCTCTGAGTGAGGTCGATGAGACCATTCTCGACAGTTTCTCAAACTCAGCGCCCACATTGAAGAACGAGATAAGACTTCTGCTCAGGCGCGGGACAGTCGAGAATAAGATCGTTCCGGTTTTGTGCGGCTCGGCGTTCAAGAACAAGGGCGTTCAGCTGCTGCTCGATTCGATCTGCGATTATCTTCCTTCCCCGATAGACGTGCCTCCTGCAAAGGGTCTCGATCCGGTTACCGGAGTCCCCATGGAGCGCCTACCGAAGGATGCGGAGCCGTTCTGTGGCTTCATATTCAAGATAATCGCTGATCCGAGAGTGGGCACTCTTGCTTTCTGCAGGGTCTATTCAGGGAAGCTCTCGGCGGGGTCCTATGTGCTCAATGCGGGGAAGGAGTGCCGGGAGCGAGTGTCGAGACTGCTCAAGATTCACGCGAACAAGTACGAAGACGTCGCAAACGTATATGCCGGAGACATCACCGCGATAGTCGGGGCGAAGAAAGTCGCTACCGGGGACACGATTTGCGATGAGACAGCACCGATTCTCTTGGAGCAGATTACATTCCCTGAGCCGGTCGTATCGGTCAGCGTAGAGCCCAAGACGATACGGGACAAGGAGAAGCTAAGCAGCTCCTTGAGGACGCTGGCGCTCGAAGACCCGACTTTCAAGATTGCGTATAACTCCGAGACCGGCGAGACGATTATCTCTGGAATGGGTGAGTTACATATAGAGATTGTGCTTGATCGGTTGGTACGGGAATATAATATAGATGCTAATATAGGCCGGCCCAGAGTGAGCTATCGGGAGACGGTAACGAAGAAGGTCAGGGCTGAGGGCAAGATTCAACGGCAGACGGGCGGCCGAGGGCAATTTGCGCACATTTGGCTCGAGGTTGAGCCCGGCGAGCCGGGCTCGGGCGTACGATTCGAAGATAAAACAGTTGGGGGTGTAATCCCTAGGCAATTCGTCCCAGCAGTAGAGCGGGGCGTACTGAGTGCAACTCAGGAAGGTGTGCTGGCGGGTTATCCCTTGATTGACATAAATGTTGCGCTTGTGGATGGGGCATTCCACAGTGTGGATTCATCCGAGATAGCATTCACTCAAGCGGGGAAGCAGGGATTGCAGAATGCCGTGAATGCGGCTGATCCAGTCCTTCTTGAGCCGATTTTCGATCTCGAGATAACCTTGCCGCCGGATTCCGTCGGCGAGGTCACGGGGAATCTCCAGGGCAGGCGAGGCAAGGTTTGGAGTATATCATCAGTAAACGGTGTAGAGACTGTCAAGGCAGAAGTCCCATTGGCCAATATGTTCGGCTATGCGACGGCTTTGAGGTCTTTCACAAAGGGGCGTGGCAACTACACGATGCAGTTCGACCGCTATCAAATGGTGCCGCGTTCAGTGCAGGAGGAGATTCTGAAGAGCTGCCGATAAAAATGGTAAATTGAGAATTGCCGGGACATTTCTTGGATTTAAGTGTTGACAGAGTGATTCTGGGAAATATACTTGGCGGTTCCGCTTCTTGGGTCGGAGTCTCTCCTTCGCAGGTGTCTCAATCAGGAAATTGAAAGCGTTATGGAAACAGAGAAGATAAGGGTTAAGCTTCGCGGATTTGATCAGCGGCTCCTTGATGAAACGAGCCGTAAGATCACCGACAGCGTCAGGCGAGCGGGTGGGCGCGTAATGGGGCCTATCCCTCTGCCAACTGAACGGAACAGGTTTACAGTTCTGCGCTCGCCTCACGTTGACAAGAAGTCACGCGAGCAGTTCGAGATACGAACACACAAAAGGTTGATAGAGATAGTTGAACCCTCCCAGCGCACTGTGAAGACGATCATGGATCTCAACCTTCACCTGCCTGCTGGTGTCGAAATCGAGGTTAAACTCTGATGGGTTCTCGAACAGCGGGCGTAATCGCCCAGAATATTGGGATGACTCAGATTTTTCTCGAGAGCGGAGAGGTTATTCCCGTCTCAGTGCTTCAGGTGGGCGACTGCCGAGTGGTCCAGGTAAAGAGCAAGGATGGCCCGGATGGCTACAATGCGGTTCAGATAGGGTTGGATTCAAGAAAGAAATTCAAGAAGACCACGAAGCCGTTGAGAGGTCATCTGAGGCGGTCTGGTGTTGACGCGGTCGATTTCCTGCGAGAGTTTCGCGTTGATGATGTTGCTGCATACGATGTTGGCCAGAAACTGGATGTAGGCCTATTCGAGGCCGGCGACTCGGTGAGGATCACCGGAACCAGCAAAGGTAGAGGATTCGCCGGTGTGGTCAGGCGTCATGGATTTAGTGGCGGCCCCAAGACACACGGTTCGCACTTCGGGCGAATACCGGGATCAATGGGTGCATCTGCAACTCCATCGAGGGTTTTCAAGGGTAGGAAGCTCCCGGGACGAAAGGGCGGCGAGCAAGTGACGCTGAGCCGTGCAAAGATTGTGAAGGTTGTCAAAGAGAGAAATACGATCTTGGTGAAGGGCGCGGTGCCTGGTGGTGTCGGCGGCCGGTACCTGCTGGTGTCAAGAGTTGGCGATGCCGAAAGAGGCAAGGATCAATAGGTATAGCTGAAATGGAAGCAAAAATAATCGACGCACAGGGCAACAAGGTTGAGATGATCGATCTGAACCCTGAGCATTTTGGTATCGAGGCCAATCCGCACGTGCTGCATGAGGTCGTCAATTCTCAGATCAGCAACTCCATCAAGAAGACCGCAAGCAGCCTGACGAGAGCAGAAGTGCAGGGCAGTGGCCGTAAGCCGTTCAGGCAAAAGGGCACTGGCCGCGCCAGGGCCGGGACGAGACGGTCTCCGGTTTGGTCAGGCGGCGGTGTTGTGTTTGGTCCGAAGTTCAGAGTTGTCGAGAGCAAACCTCCTAAGAGCGCTCGAAGACTCGCCTTTAGAATGGCCTGGTCCGATCGGTTTTCATCCGATGCGGTGGTTATTGTCAAGGATTTCGGGCTCGACGCCATAGGAACAAAGGGGCTTCTTTCGAGGCTCGCGGATTTGGGCGGAACAGGTCGAATTCTGATCTGCATGCACGAGAAGGACGAAATTATCGAGAAGTCAGCACGCAACCTGAAGCTTCATTCAAAGAAGCGCTACGCTGGCGAGATTAGGTCGGTCATGGTGAAATTAATCGATGGAATAACGGTTCGCGATGTGCTCATGGCGGACAGGTTGTTCCTCACAGAGGAGTCGCTGAAGCAGCTTCAAGCGAGGATGGAAGTTGTCTAGAGAGTTCGAAATACTTAGGTATCCGGTCCTCTCTGAGAAGTCGACCGAATTGAAGGACGAGCACAACAAGGTTGTGCTGAAGGTGCAGATATCGGCCTCGAAATCTCAGATCAAGCAGGCCGTAGAGTCGGCTTTCAAGGTCAAGGTCCTGAAAGTCAATGTGATGCGTCAGAAGAGCAAGGTTCGAAGACTGGGGCGCTATGTGGGCAAGACCTCTTCATGGAAGAAGGCGGTTGTAACGTTGCCAAAGGACGCAAGAGTCGAGTACTTCGAGAACATATAGAGATTTTTTGGAATAGGTGAATTCATGGGAATAAAGCGGCTTAAACCGACGACCCCTGGTCAAAGAGGAATGTCGGTCCCGACATTCGAGGAGATCACGGAGAAGACACCGTCGGTCAAATCTCTCTTGAAGCCTCAGAGGCGAAATGCGGGGCGGAATAACGTGGGCCGCATCTCGGTTCGCCGACGTGGAGGCGGCGTAAGGCGCAAATATCGAGTGGTGGACTTCATCAGGCGAGATAAGTCAGGTATTCCGGCTACGGTGAAGACAATAGAGTACGATCCGAACCGCGCAGCACGGATATCCATGCTTACATTCGCTGATGGAGCGAAACGATATGTGATTGCACCTGGTAAGATCCAGGTCGGTGACAAGATCGAGACCGGACCTGCCGCGGATATCAAGCCGGGCAACGCTCTGCCTCTTCGGAACATCCCCCTTGGGACAATTGTTCACTGCATTGAATTGAAGCCTGGCAAAGGGGCGCAGGTAGCGCGCAGCGCGGGAGCAGAAGCGAACCTGCTTGCGAAAGAAGGCGACTATGCCCATGTAAGATTGCCGTCCGGTGAGGTGAGGCTATTTCATCTCGATTGTTACGCTGCGATCGGACAGGTCGGCAATTCCGAGCATTCGACAATTGACTGGGGTAAGGCTGGACGTTCTCGCTGGCGAGGTCATAGACCGAAGGTGAGAGGCGTCGTCATGAATCCGGTTGACCACCCTCACGGTGGCGGCGAGGGCAAGACCTCGGGCGGAAGGCATCCGGTGAGTCCATGGGGCAAGCCGACCAAAGGCATGAAGACACGTAGTAAGAAAAAGCAATCTGATAAGTATATTGTAAGAGGCCGTAAGTCGAAGTGATGTGGGTATTTGAATGACTAGGTCGCTGAAAAAAGGGTATTTTGTGGATGAACACCTGACGAAGCATGTCAGGAATCGTCTGGATGAGAAATCAAAGAAGCCCATAAAGACATGGTCAAGGCGCTCGACCATAGTGCCTGATTTTGTCGGGCTGACGTTTTTGGTTCACAATGGACGGAAGTTTGTCCCCGTATTCATAACAGAGAACATGGTTGGTCATAAGTTGGGCGAGTTCTCACCAACGAGGACCTTCTTTGGGCACGGTGGAAAGCTCGAGCGAGCCTCTCGTGCCAAGAAGCTGAAGAAGTAGGAAGCGGAGGCAGACGGTTGGGTCAAGCGAGTGCGCTTTTGAGGTTTGAGCGAGTTTCGTTTCGGAAGATGAAGCCGATTGCGGATCTCATACGAGGCAAGGATGCCGATGTGGCGGAGAAATTGCTTGTCGTATCAAAGCGTCGCACGGGACGGATTATGCTCAAGCTTCTCCGTTCGGCCGTTGCGAATGCGGATGACAATTCTGAGTTGGGTGGCGCCGATTCGCTTTATGTATCGAGAGTGGATCTGGGACCCGGGCCGACGGCGAAGCGTGCCCGCTTCAAAGCGCGTGGACGAGTTGCATTGATTCGGCATCGGACCACTCATGTAAGGATTGTCCTTGAGGAACGAGTCGAAGATGACGGACGGAAGGCCGAAGCCCGACGTCCGGTCAAAGAAGAGAGCAAGGCATAGGAAGCAGAGGGAGATAACTCTTGGGGCAGAAGGCAAATCCGATAGGGCTTCGAGTTGGTGTAACTAGAGACTGGGATTCCAAGTGGTATTCCAAAAAGGACTACGCCAAGTATCTTCACGAAGACCTTGCGATCAAAAAAACGATTAAAAAGCAGCTAGAAAATGCTGCTGTGTCCAAGGTGCGCATCGAGCGACAGAGGGAAACCGATATACGCGTCTTCATCAAGACAGCGTTCCCCAGTCGAGTTATCGGGCGCAAGGGCGTGGAGGTCACACGTCTCAGAGACCTTCTCGCAAAGCAAGTAGGAAAGAGCATTCATATAGAGGTTCTTAGCATTGAGAATCCCGACATGGACGCTACGCTTATAGCGGAGAATATCGCATCTCAGCTACTCCGCCGAATTTCATTCAGGCGGGCGATGAAGCGAGCCATTAGCTCTGCGATGCGAGCAGGAGTAGAGGGAATTAAGATCTCGTGCGCGGGCCGCCTCGGTGGCGCTGAGATGGCGCGACGGGAGTGGTATCTCCAGGGACGGTTGCC
>JAFGIT010000237.1 GCA_016929465.1 Candidatus Coatesiibacteriota bacterium
AGGAATGGAGTCTTCATATAACGCGGTCCCTCAGGCGAACTGGCTCGGACGTCTCAGCAGCAGTCGGCGTTCCATCTCGAATGCGGCAAACTGCTTAGAGAGCAGCGCAAGAATTTCTCTTCCGAGTGGTGTTAGCACCAAGGGCACCCCCGGAGAGGGCCGGTGCTCGCACAAGCCCATCTCGCAGGCATAATTCCCATACCACGCAAAGGACGATTTCTGAGAGCAATTCGCCCAGCGGCTCTTGGAGTTGCAGAGCTCCACAAAGCTGTTCATCTGCGATTCCGCAGACACGATCGCCTGGTCCTCTGAATTTTCGACGGCTCTCAGGATACAGAATATGCCGAATTTGTGGCCATTGGTGCAGCGAGCAGCCGAGAGGCCGGCGATGAGAATCCTTCTCTGACGTGGCGAGACCGTCCAGACAAGGGATTTATCTGAAGAGACGGCATAGGCCTTCCCGAGCTCGGTCAGAATTATTCCGCCATCGCCACGCTCGAGCAGACCGAAGCTCTCTCCAAAGCGCACCCACAGCTTGGCACGATGTGCCGGATTCCGAATCTGACGTGGATTCTTCGCCACATTAGGGACATTCTCCATAATCTCTCGAAATGTCACTCGCGTGCGCTTTGCCATAAATGCGAAGAAACCATTCATGTAAGAGAGCTTTGCGAAACCGGCAATCGCAGGTTTGGGACAATCGAGACCGAGACGCTTCTCCTCCTCCGCCTCGAGCGATTCCGCCAGCTGAACGATTTTGCTTGCCTCGAAGCGGACACGATAGAGCGGAGGGCCGTAGCGAGGAAGCGACCTCGGAAAGCCCTCGGCGAAGTGGACGCCTATTACGCTCGAAAATGAGAACCGCTCCGAATAGACATCGACGTAAGAAACGAGGCGGTCGTAGTGGTCTTTGTTCGCAATGCCGAGTTGCAGCTCCAAAAGGACGAGCAGGTTGCGGGCCCTCTCGCGAAAGGCAAGGTCTATTCGACCGGTCTCGCAGACATCCTCGCACTGCTCAACCTCCAACGATGAGACCGGAAGGCGCCTCTTCAATAGGTGGGATTCGACTATTTGCGGATAGCGAAACAAGATGTCCTGAATAGTCTTCTCATCTATGTCCTGTCTCTGTTGCCACGTCATTTCATTCCCAATAGGCAGCGCAGCAGTCGCGATTCTCCCAGATCGTGACCCGAGACATCAAGACCGAATACTCCCTTAGTCGCTCAGCCAAATCTTCATACAGCCACCTTGCGATGTTCTCGCTGGATGGATTGATCTCATCGAAGGGAGCCACTTCATTCAACATCCTGTGGTCAAGGAGTTGAAGGGCTGATTCCAGGGCTGTTTTCAGGTCTTTGAAGTCGATCGCGAGACCGGCGCTATTCAGCGACTCAGAGGTCACGCTCATCTCAACCACCCAGTTATGGCCGTGAATATTCTCGCATTTGCCCCCGTAGTTGCGCAGCCGATGTGCAGCCGCAAAGGAGCTCTTCACCGTCAATTCATACATGCTTGCATTGCCTCTGATCCTATGTTTCTGCCGACTATCCCGAGGCTTCGATCGGAGAGAGGGGATATCGGCGTGTCATTCATCGAGTTTCGGGAAATACTCCCTGTATTTGGCCACAACAGCTTCGCGTATCTTGCTCTTGAGCTCTGCATTCTGTGCAGCGACGATTGGGACGAAATCACCGCCTTGTTGCCGCGTAGAGGGATAGCCCACGAAAAGGGCGCCATTCGGCTTGAGGACGACCTTGAAGCCCCTTATCATGAGTTCCCCGTCGAAAGTCACATCCGCGTATGCGTGGACCTGACTAGTCCCTTCGCGGGATTCAAATGGATATATCCGAACATCACTCACTTCCACGGTGATATATTACTACGTTCTTAAGCCATTGGTCAAGGGCGACCAATGCCGCGCGGGACGATCAATGTCTCTGGGCCGAGTTCAACCTTGTTGATGGACCGGGGATTGAGATATACTCGTCCCATGTCCAAGGCGAATAAGTCGAAAGAGAATAAGAAGCAAAGGAGCGATCACAGCCTGATACCGTCGGGCAATGTGCTCTCCTTCCTCTTCCACTTGCCGAATTTCGCGAAGCTTTATTGGAAGCTCTTCTGGGATAGGAGAGCGCCGAAAATCCCCAAGATTGTCCTGATCCTGGCCATAATCTATCTACTCTCTCCGATCGACCTGCTCCCGGATTTCGCCATCCCAGGAGTTGGCTATGTGGATGATCTCGCTCTTCTCGCGCTCGCGTTCAAGTATTTCATCAAGGCCATGCCGAAGGACCTGCTCTCCGAGAAGATCGAATCGATCGATAAGGACGCCAACGTCGGAAGACCATGATCCCGAATACTCGTCAGCTTGCCGAGACCGTTGCTGCCTCCCTGAACGCGCTGTTCGGACTAGCCCTGAACTCCCTGTGCGCGCTCTGCGGCAAGCGGTCCAGTGCTGCTATATGCCCGGGCTGCGTTTCGACATTCGAGCGACTCGAATCAGCGTGCTGTCCCAAGTGCGGCCGGCCGAAATTTGCTCCGGGCTCATCGGATCACGCAAGGACGATATACTGCGGAGAATGCGAGGAGCGCCGTATCGACCGTCGCAAAAGATGGTATTTCGACCGCGCCGTGTCGCTCTTCCTATATGAGGGGCGCATGAGGGAGGCGATATTGACGCTCAAGTATCGGAGACGATTCAGGATAGCCGATGTTCTCGGAGCTCTCTTTGCCCAATACTTCCCCCATCGGCTAATCTGCGAATCTGTCGAGGCAAGTTCAGAGTTCAATGTCGTCATACCGGTGCCTCTGCATATTTCCCGGCTGATGGAACGAGAATTCAATCAGGCTGCAATTCTCGCCAGGTATGTCGCCGAGGCGATGTCTCTTCGAGTATCGTATGAGGTCCTCGAGAGGACGAGGGCGACGGCACCGCAGTGGACGCTGACAAGCATTCAGCAAAAGATCGAGAACGTTAAGGGCGCATTCAAGGTCAGGCGCCCCAAGGCGATCAAGGACGCGAAGATACTTCTTATCGACGATATATTCACGAGGGGCGCAACCGCGAATGAATGCGCGAAGACACTCATGAAAGCGGGAGCCGGCTCCGTGGTTGTGGGCGCGCTCTCAACTCCGCACCTCGGCCATGATACGCCTGGTGCCGCCTATGAATCTGTGGAGCAGCGACCTTGAGTATCGTTGGCGGAATAGACCGGCTGATAGTCGGCCAGATGCGGATTCTGATGAAGGACCAAGACACCCTTCCGAGTCTGAGCCTGAAGGTCGGAGACCTGCTCAAGGGGAAGGTCCTTAAGTTGCTGCCCGATGGGCGAGCGCTCATCTCGATCAAGGGAGCGAACATCCTGACGAGGCCCAAGATGTCGCTCGCGCCGGGAGAGGAGATTTTCGCGAAGGTTCAGAGCCTCGGCAGCGAGATTACGCTCGGCTTATTGTCGAAGCAGGCGAAGCTCCAGAACGATTTCCTGCAGGTTCTCGGGAGGGCGTGGCAGCAAAATTCCTCTATTTCAAAGCTGGCTGAGGGGCTGGCAAAGGTCGCCACCTCCCTTAAGTCCGCCGATGCCCTCAAATCGAACGAGCTATCGACACTCGACAGAATACTCACGCTGCTCACGGGGGTAGAGGGTAGAGACGCATCCGCAATTGCGAAACGCCTCGTGGGCCTCGCCCGAGCGCTCGGATTAAATCACGAGGCGTCGATTGCGAGGGCAGTAGCGCTCGGCACGCCGGTCATTATCCTGAAGAGGCAACTTCAGAAGACGATGAAACCGAATGTTGAGAAATTGATAAGTATGGTCTCAAGGCGGCTCTCCGGAGAAGCAAAAGTCGAGGAAGGAATAAAGGCGCAATTGGAGAGGCTTTTGTCACTTTGCGGTGACATTCGAGATAACGTGGAATTCCAGCAGTTGGCGAACCACTTCCTGAGGCAACGTGGAGCGCAGCTCTACATGCAAATGCCTCTCCTCTGGATGGGCGAAGACGGGCTCGCGGAGCTGACAGTTCGCTCCAAGAAAGATGACGCAAAAGAGGGGCAAATTGACCCCGATAACTGTCAGTTTTCGGTCTCAATAGAGCTTTCTGGTCTAGGGAGGGTGAAGGCAATAGCAGCCGTCAGCAAAAAGCGTATATCTTGCCTCCTCGCGACCGAGAAGAAAGCGATAAGGGAATTCATCGCAGAGCACTCGCAGATACTCGCGGATGGTCTGAATGCCGCTGGATTCGAGGTCTCCGACATAAAGGCGATGGTGAGCTCCGAGCCGCTCGAACGGCAGTTCGAGGCCTTCGTGCAGATGTTTATAGCCCAGGGACCGGCCTTTGACGTTACAGTGTAACAAAGCTACACTCTCCGGCGTTGATCCTTTTGATGCAGCGTTTGATTTCAACTCCAAGGTGGTCTGATATATGGACAACAATCTCAAAAAGGAATTCAAGAGCATCGTAGGAAGTAGAAACTACAGTGATGGCGAGGCCGAGCGATTCTGCTACTCCTACGATGCGACGAGGCTTCAATATAGGCCCGATATAGTTATCTTCGCCGAGAATACCGAACAGGTTGTCCGGATAGCGAAGCTCGCGAACGAGAATCGGATACCACTATTTCCAAGGGGGGCGGGTTCAGGATTCTCAGGAGGCTCTCTCCCCGTGAAGGGAGGAGTAGCGCTATGCCTGACCAAGATGAATCGGATAAAAGAGATCGACGTTGCGAATCTCGTTGCGACCGTTGAGCCCGGCGTGGTCAATGCAGACCTCAGAAGGGCGGTCGAGGCTAGAGGCCTATTCTACCCGCCAGACCCCGCCAGTCTGGAATTCTCGACTATCGGGGGAAACGTGGCGGAATGCGCTGGGGGGCCAACATGCATCAAATACGGCGTCACCAGGAGTTATATTCTCGGCCTGGAGGTCGTGCTCGGAACAGGGGACGTGATACGACCGGGAGGTGTACTGGTCAAGAACGTCGCGGGCTATGACCTGGTCAGGCTATTTTGCGGCTCCGAGGGCACTCTCGGAATAATCACTGAGATCAATCTGCGGCTGATCCCTCTGCCCGAAGGCAAGACGACGATAATGGCGATCTTCCCGTCGGTGGAGCAAGCCGCCAAGACAGTCGCACGGACCGTTCAGTCTCGAATATTGCCGGCTGCTCTCGAATTCATGGACGCAACATGTATCATGGCAGTTGAGAGATACAAGAAGATAGGTCTTCCGACGGACGCCGGCGCCGTCCTTATAATAGAGGCGGATGGGCCGGCGCGGGTACTTGCGGCTCAGCGCGAGCGTATTGAGTCGCTGTGCCGGGAGTGCGGTGCTATTTCCGCCGCATCCGCCGATGACGAAAAAGAGAGAGAGAATCTCTGGCAGGCGAGGCGCGCCATCTCCTCAGCTGTATCGAGCCTTGCTCCCAGAAAAGTGAACGAAGATGTCGCTGTGCCACCTGCTCAGATTCCCGAGCTCTTGCGCAGAATTGATATCGTTGCGAAAGAGATGGACCTCGTCATCGCCAATTTCGGCCATGCGGGGGACGGAAACATCCATGTCAATATACTCTACGATCCAGATGTGCAAGGCATGCAGAAGCGAGCGGAGGACGCTGCCGAGAGAGTCTTTGACATCGCATTGGAGCTGAATGGGACCATAACCGGCGAGCACGGAGTCGGGATCACGAAGGCGGATTTTCTGGAGAAGCAGATAGGGCGAAAGCAAGTGGAACTGATGCGTGCATTAAAGGGAGTCTTCGATCCGAATAACATCATGAATCCGGGCAAGATATTTTAGCGGGAGACACTCTATTGCAGCAGGTGAACGAAAAGCGGCGGAAAACGAAAGCGATATCGATAGGAAATGTGCCGATTGGGGGGGATTCGCCCATATCGGTGCAATCCATGACCAAGTGCGAGACCAGCGACCGTGGTGCTGTTCTCGACCAGATTCGCTCGCTCGCAACGGCCGGATGCGACATCATCCGCCTCGCCATCCCAGACGAGTCCTCAGCGAGGGCGATCGAGAGAATATGCAAAGCGAGCCCGATTCCCGTTGTCGCGGATATCCACTTCGACTATCAGCTTGCGTTGATAACCATCGCGGGCGGCGTGGATGCAGTACGAATAAATCCCGGCAATATGAAGAGAGAAAGCCACGTGAAGGCGGTGGCCGACGCGGCCCAGAAAGCGGGCATACCGATCCGAATAGGTATAAACAGCGGCTCATTAGAGAGATCGCTCCTGAAAAAATACGGCGGGCCGACAGCTGAAGCGATGGCAGAGTCCGCAATGATGTGCGCGAAGAAATTCGAGGGATGGGGCTTCAAGGACCTGAAGCTGTCGCTCAAATCGCACGATGTCGCCGAGACGGTATTCGCCTACAGGAAGGTTGCCGCGGTGTGTGACTATCCTCTTCATCTAGGCATTACTGCAACCGGGGCGGGGCTGGAGGCGAAGCTGAAATCCGCGGTAGGAATTGGGGCTCTTCTGATCGACGGGATCGGAGATACGATAAGAGTCTCCCTCTCTTCCGAGCCCGAGGAGGAGGTTGTCGTGGGCCTCGCGCTATTGAAAACGCTCGGATTGCATCCGCGCGGCCTTGAGCTCGTAGCCTGCCCAACCTGCGGCAGGTGCAAGGTTGACCTATTGAATTATCTCGAAATCGTGAAGAAGGGCCTCTCCGGAATTCAGGGCGAGATAAGCGTGGCGGTCATGGGCTGCGTGGTCAATGGTCCGGGGGAGGCCCGACAGGCGGATATCGGAGTTGCCTTCTCGGATGATGGGACCGCTAGCGTATTTCGGGACGGCAGACACTACGCATCTGGCCCGGCAGGCGAGATGCTCGAGCGCCTGATTGATGACGCCCGTCGTCTTGCTGAGGAGAGGAGAACTCAATAGAATGTCCCATCGGGGCCGCTTGAACGACCGTGAATAACTAGAGGTCGAGTTAATCTGATGCAGAA
Source organism: Candidatus Coatesiibacteriota bacterium (assembly GCA_016929465.1). Classification (GTDB taxonomy): domain Bacteria; phylum B130-G9; class B130-G9; order B130-G9; family B130-G9; genus JAFGIT01. Next base: position 6,959 of record JAFGIT010000237.1, read on the forward strand.
CCACAGACTGACTGCAGAGAAGGTCAGAGACGCCGGCGTCATCGGTGCTGGGGGAGGGGGATTTCCGACACACGTAAAGCTCTCAGCGAAGGCGGACACTCTGATCGGCAATGGTGCGGAATGCGAGGCGCTCTCATATAGTGACCAGGCATTGATGCTACATCGGCCCAAGGATATCCTCGATGGTCTTCTCCTGGGAGCCGAGGCGGTGTCCGCTGGACGGGTCGTTCTTGCCCTCAAGAAGAAATTTTCAGGGCAAATCGCCCTGTTCAAGAAGCTCATGTCGGAAGGCGCATATAGCGGCATTGAATTGCTGCTCCTTCCTGACGTCTATCCCGTGGGCGACGAATTCGTTCTGGTCTATGAGGCGACCGGCCAGGTTGTCCCTCAGGGGGGGATTCCGATAGACATAGGGGTGGTCGTGCAGAACGTCGCGACGCTCTTCAACATAGCCGAGGCAGAAGCTGGAGTTCCTGTGACAGAGAGGCTCGTTTCCGTCTGTGGCGAGGTGCCCAGGCCATCGGTCTTCGAAGTTCCCATCGGGGCGTCATTCAGAGGGGTTCTGCACGCGTGTGGGCTATCCTCGTTCTCGGGCCTCTCAGTGCTGGATGGCGGCGTCATGATGGGCAAGATCGTCGATCCGGACAATTCATATATATCCAAGACGACCTCTGCGATTGTCGTATTGCCGGAGGACTCGCCCCCGATTCTGGAGAGAACGTCTTCCCTGGACCGGGTCTTCAGAATCGCCAAATCCGTTTGCGACCAGTGCAATTTCTGCACGGAGCTCTGCCCCCGGTATCTCCTGGGCCACAGGTTGCGCCCACACCTCGCGATGCGTCGGATGGGATTCGAGCTCTCGCTCAGGGACGAGGTGCTCTCTGAGGCTCATTACTGCTCTGAATGCGGAATCTGCTCGCTCTATGCTTGTCCGCTGGGGATCTCGCCGAGACGGGTCAACGTCCTTTTGAAATCGAAATACAAAAGGCCTAGAATCGACAAACTGGAATTCGAAGCAAGGCCCGAATACACCGACCGCCGGCTGCCAGCTGCAAGGCTCAAGAAAAGACTCGGCGTCGCTCGATATGAGGCCAGATTGCCCGAGTATGCCGGCCGGCTTGCAGTCGAATCAGTGAGTATCTCACTGAAGCAGCACGTTGGAAAGGTGGCCCTGCCCCTGGTGAAGGTAGGCGCATCCGCGAGTAAAGGAATGCTGATCGCCGATATTCCGGAGGGCGAGCTCGGCGCCAGGATACATGCGTCGATCGATGGCCATGTGACAAACATAACGAACGAAGCCATTACCATCGGCAATCCGTGAGAGGCAGACGACTATTATGGCGAAGCTAAGTCGCGAATCTCTGCAGCGTCTGGGAGAGCTGAATCGCAACCGACTGAAATCCGCGAAGGAACGGCCTGAGAAAGAGGAAATACTGCAACCTAAGGTCCCCCGCAGCCCCGGAGCGCGCAATCATTCGACTGCAGGATTCATTGATCCGCCGGATGAGATCACCGGTCGCGAGGTCGAGATGCCGAGTGGCAAGTTCTTGCTGATAAGAAGAGACCTGGCGGAGATCTGGGATGCGGCGGAGAGATTCGCCTCCCACTATTGCCTGGTATTCAATAGAGGCGCAATCGGTGTCGATATCGATTCGCTACACGAGGATGTGAGGCGATTTTGCGAGGTCGATCATAATCAGCTGCTCTATCTTGATATCGAGACATGCGGACTTTCGTCGGTGCCGGTGTTTCTTGTGGGAGTTCAGCAGTTGGTCGGGGAACGACTGGTTCTCGAGCAGTATTTGGCGCGGGATTACTCAGAGGAGAAGCCGATGCTCGAATATTTCTGGGGCAAGATGGCGGAATTCGAGGCGGTGACGACATATAACGGGAAGTCATTCGACGTTCCATTCTTGAGGGACAGAGCGGTCTATCACGGCGTGCCGCACGTCGTCCCTGGTTTCCATCTCGACCTCCTCCACGAGGCACGACGCAGATTCAAGGGACAATTCCCGAACTGCAAGCTTCAGACGCTGGAGGCCCGTCTCTGCAACAGATTACGGAGAGGTGACATCCCCGGTGAGTTGATCCCCAAGGCCTATCATGACTTCGTAAGGACCAAGGACCCGCAGTTGATCCGCAATGTCATCCACCACAACGCGCTCGACATCGTGACGATGAGCGAGGTCTTGCTCAGGCTTCTTTCTGGTCTGTAGGCTTCACATTCCCGATGCGCAGGATCTTGCGCTTGATGAAATGGGCTGCTCTCCAGGTCCGGGTATTCGTTATGTCATGAATGTATCTCTGCTTGAGAGCCATTTCCACTCTGGCTTCTTCGAGCTCACGCTCCAGCCTACGGGACTTATCACGCCAGAAATCCACCTCGCCATGAATGCGGCCGGTCTCCTTTGCTATCGCGATGTGCTCGGCGGAGAGTCTCGCCATCTCTTCCGCGACGACCGCGATCAAGGTATTCGCTCTCTCCAGTTTGGATGGTGATTTGCAGAACTCGTCGAGCCCCTCGACACACTTGTCCCAGGTCAGGTTTTCGCGAACGAGTCTCTGTGCATTTAGAGCCTTCGGCCTAAGGACCTGCGGGTCGCGCAGAATACTCTCTGTGATCCTCCGCACTGCGCCCTTCTCGAGAGGATCGACGAGCCATCCTGCATCGTAGTGCTCGATGAGTTCTGATATCCAATAAAAGTTGGAGACTATGACCGGTATCCCCAGCCAGAGATAGGTCGTGGTCCGCATGGGATTTGCGAGTGCGCGTTCGAGATTTTGCTTCATGACGTCTATCGCACAGCCGTATTTGGCCCATTCAGTGGTGATCTCGCTGAATGGGAAGAATCCTCTGACCTTCAATCGCTCGCTATTGCCAAGCCGCATCCTCGGGTCGATCAGCCTTGTGTTTATATCTTGCCAGGTCGGGTGCTTGCCCGTGAAGATCGTGAATTCTCCCTTTTTGGCTGCGTCGAGCGTTGAGAGAAGCTCCTTCTGGGCATCGAAAGGGTCCTGCCAGGGATAGAACATCCCTGCACAGATGAAGCTTGGTTCATCCCGCTCGGGAATCGGGGGCAAGTCCGGCGAACAGCAGATCGGTATTATCGTAAAATGCCTCTGTTGGATATCGAGCCCAGCGAGTATCCAGAAAGGTGTGTACCAGGGCAGTTGCCTCGGGCTGCCGATTATGAAGAAGTCGGCCCTCGCATATTGGTCGAGGCGGCCCATTATCACATCGGAGAAGTCTGAACCGGGCGTAAAGACTGCCTCGAGTTCGATATTCGCCGCGAGATCGAGGACCACGGGGAGTGAATTTCCAGAATAGAACCTCATGAGATAAGAGGTCGCGAATAGGATAATGTCGGCGCCCGAGGCCGCAACCTTCTCGTCGATATCGGTCAGGTCGTGCGCTAGAGCAAGAAACTCCTCC
>JAFGIT010000238.1 GCA_016929465.1 Candidatus Coatesiibacteriota bacterium
CTTCTGCCCGGGACTCTCGTGGCGCCCTCTTCCAGGATACCCCACCGAGGGACAATTCTCTAACCTGCCAAAAGCAGCACTCGAGGACAAAGAGACATGTGTGGAATAAGCGGGATAGTCGGCAGCGCGGATGTCACAAAGAGACTCTACAGTTGCATGCTCAATCTTGAGTACAGAGGCTATGACAGCTGTGGAATGGCTGTCTTAGCTGATGGGCAAATAGACGTTAGAAAGAACATAGGTAGGGTCGCCGAGGTTTTCGAGAAGGAAAGGTTCGCCGAGCTCTCGGGAACGATTGGAATTGCCCATTCTCGATGGGCGACGCACGGCAACCCGACGAAAGCCAATTCACATCCACACACGAGCTGTGACGGGAGAATAGCTGTAGTTCATAACGGAATAATCGGAAACTACCAGCCCCTGAAGGACGAACTCATCGCAGCAGGGCACAAGTTCACCTCAGAGACGGATACCGAGGTTCTAGCCCACCTTCTAGAGCACAATTATAAGGCCTGTGGGAACTTCGAACGCTCGGTCAGGGAGGCTATGGAGCGGATGGAGGGGACGTACGCTTTCGCCGCGCTCTCGGCGGACCACCCGGACACATTCTTCTGCGGAAGGAATCGCAGTCCCCTGATAATTGGTATCGGAAAAGATGCCAATTTCATTGGTTCCGACATCGTTGCATTCATCGAATACACAAAGAAGGTCGCCTATCTGAACGACAATGAATATGCGATCGTTTCCAAGGACGGCTTCGAGATCAAGAACGCTTCGACCGGCAAGCCTCAGGCTCGGGCTATAGATACGGTTGCCTGGGATGCAGAGCAGGCAAAGAAGGGGGGCTATCCGCACTTCCTGCTCAAAGAGATCTACGAGCAGCCGAACGCTCTCAGAGAGGCCCTCGAGATCGATGAGAAGAAGATTGAGGCTGTTGCCGATATAATGAACGAGGCGGACCGCACCTACTTGATCGGCTGCGGCACAACATTTTACGCTGCCCTGCTCGCGCAGTACTACTTCAAGGAGTTCGCCGGGGTCTATGCGCCTGCCGTGAGCTCGGACGAGTTCCCCAACCTCTGCGGAGTTGACGAGAGGACCGCGGTGCTCGCCATATCCCAGAGCGGGGAGACTTTCGACACACTTGAGGCTCTGAGATACGCGAAACGGCACGGCGCCAAGACCATCGCGATCGTGAATGCTCTTGGTTCGAGCATGACAAGGGAAGTCGACTTCGTGATCATGCAGGGGGCGGGGCCGGAGAAGAGCGTTCTATCGACGAAGGCTATGACCTCGCAGATAACCGTATTGACCAGAATCGCGCTGGAATTGAGCAAGCGTCGCGGAGCTCTTCCGAAGACTGAACTGAACGAAATTTCCGATGGTCTCTTGGAATTGGGGACAATTGTCCGGAGCGTACTCGACGAGCAGCCGGGTTTCATAAGAAGGATTGCGAATCGCGTTGGCCACTTCAACAAGTGGCTCTATATTGGTCGCAGCTATCACCTCCCGGCAGCTCTCGAGGCAGCTCTGAAGCTCAAAGAGGTGACCTATATTCCAGCGGAGGGCATGGCGGGAGGCTTTATGAAGCACGGGCCCATATCTCTTGTAGATGAGGAAATGGCCGTCGTTGTTCTGATGCCGCCGCCAGAGAATGAAGCGCTGCACAGATCGACTTTTAATAGTGTGTCCGAGATGAGGTCCCGTGGCGGCAAGATGATCGGAATCCATTTCGATCCATGGGAGAGTGTGTTCGATGAGCAGATTGTACTGCCTAAGGTCCACAAGGCTCTGGCACCCATTCCACAGCTCGTTGTAGGCCAGCTATTGGCGTATTTCATGGCTATCTTGCTCAAACGAGACCCTGATAATCCACGCGGACTAGCGAAGTCCGTGACCGTAGAGTAAGGAGGACGTGCCCTTGAGAGCAGTTGTGACGGGAGTCGCGGGCTTTATCGGCTCGCATCTGGCTGAACGACTCATCAAAGATGGTCACGATGTAGTAGGTGTCGATTCATTTACGCCATATTATTCTGTCAGCATCAAGGAGAGCAATATAGAGGAGCTCAACCGGAGCCCCAGATTCAGGCTGATTAGAAGCAGTCTATTGGGCATTGATCTCGATTCTCTGCTCTCAGATGTCGATCTTGTATTCCATCTCGCTGCTCAGGCCGGAGTTAGGGCGAGCTGGGGGAACCACTTCAGGGATTACACGAGATTCAATGTGGAAGCCACCCAGGAATTGCTGGAGGCTGCTAAGGGCAAGGGGTTGAGCAGATTCGTCTGCGCTTCTTCCTCCTCTGTATATGGGGAAGTCACCCAACTGCCGGTTACGGAAGAGCATCCATTGAAGCCCGTCTCCCCATACGGAGTAACCAAGCTGGCGGCAGAGCATCTTTGCGGAATCTACGCTAAGAGCTTTGGGGTACCCGTTGTGAGCTTGCGATTCTTTACAGTGTACGGCCCTCGTCAGAGGCCAGACATGGCCATCCACAAGTTTATCGCAGCAGCGCTCAAGGGTCAGCCCGTGGAAGTGTACGGCGATGGTATGCAGACAAGGGACTTCACATTCGTCAAGGACGTTGTGGACGGGTGCATGCTCGCTGCCACGAATAATCCAAAGTCGATCCCCTACAACATCGGTGGCGGATCCAGAATAACCGTGAACGATCTGCTTCATCTCCTGGAGAGGATACTCGACATGTCCATCAAGGTCACATACATCGATAAGCAGAGGGGAGACGTGACGCACACGCATTCCGATTGCGGATTGGCGAAGTCTGACTTTGGGTACTCACCCAAGCATACGCTCGAGGAAGGGCTTTTTGAGGAAGCGGCCTGGCTAAGGGAATTGTGCGATTGATCTCATCCGGCGGAGTGACCGCCGCAGGCGGAAACTGAAGCTCTGATTTGGCCTTTGATCCTGCGACCTCAGTCCGGATCGACGGTGCCGATAGATGATTCTCAATTGTTGTTTTGACGGTGTCTTACCCGTCGGCAATCGTGATAGAATGTGAGTAATCCGCAAAAGCTCTTGACTTGAGGAAGACCGGCAAGTATCTTGACGCTCAATTGTTAAGACCCCCTAATCGCATTTTGAAGAGGAGATAGGCATGAAGCGCATTATGTTCGCAATCGTCCTGCTATTGGTTGCAGCCACGTTCTCGACGGTTGCGTTAGCTGAAGATGAGGAGACCGCAACGGCCGAAAAGGCCCTTAAATTCAAAGTGGGTTTGAAAGGCTTTTATGGTTCTTGGGACTTCGAGAACAGTGAAGTATGGGTTAAGGGCGTAAAGGGCAACTATGATATGACCTCCGAGGTGGGCCCGTTTGGTCCCTTCGTTGAGCTTTCATTCGCCAAGGACCATCTGGGGCTTAGCGCCCAATATTTGGTCGGCAGGTTCGGTGGCGACTATCACGTCCGGAATGATCGGAATGAAGGCTGGTACGAGACCAAGGAAAAAGGCACCCTAGAAGTCAAGCGGGAGGATATTGAGCTTCTCTTGAGACTGACCCCCTTTCCGAGATATATCTCGCTTCTCTTTGGCTACAAATGGCAGAAATACTATAACTTCGACTTCAGCGGTCATGGAATCTGGACAGAGTATGACGGCGGCTTCGATGTGCCGGTAGGGACACACGAGTACGATATGCGGCATGAGGAGAGAAACCGCATGCACGGCTTCATGTATGGACTCGCCCTCGAGTCACCGACTTACTCGGGATTCTATGCGTGGGCAAATGGCGTGCTGATGCCAAATCTGAATCTGAAGTATGATAGCTACATGCGCTATGACTATGACGATCCCACCATCGAGAATAATGTCGTCTCCGGATGCTTCTCGGGCCGCCTGAAGAGCTTCAAGACTGAGCTGGGTCTCGCTTACGCCTGCGAGGGGACGCCTCTGGAATTCAAGGTCGGTTGGTATCTGCAGAGGACAAAAGCATCTGAGGACAAGGCAAAAGAAGCGCCGATCTTCAATGATAATATGACGGGTGCTATCTTCTCCGTAGCTTACACCTTCTAGCGAGTTAGAGTAGTCCTCGACAGACTGACTCTGAGAATACTCTCCGGGGCGTAGCGCAGTCCGGTAGCGCACCGGTTTTGGGAACCGGGGGTCGGCGGTTCAAGTCCGCCCGCCCCGACCACTTCACGCAAGCCGTTTAGCCGCCGTTGTGTGGATTGTGTGTTCGGCAAAGGCTGCTCATCTGGCGGTTGTGTGGATTCCACAACTGCCCCATCTAGTGCTGGTTTGTCCTGTCGCGTGATTACATGAGCAGGATAGTAACTGCACAGGGATGCGTATAGTGGGGCCACGGTACTGAGTTGCGTGGGTGGAGTTCCTTAAACCGTGACCACCGGCGTGGTGTCTGAACACTGTGTTAAGCGTCTTTTCCAGCTGCTCCTAGTGAACACGGCTCGGGGCCCGGCCTTTTGCTTTCGACGAGTTCCAAACACGACCTTGCTGACCGTGAATTGGATTTTCCGGGGCTCGGATGGGATTGAGAATCGCCTCGAGTTCATGCTATAGTCTGGCGGGTGGTATGTTCAAGCCAATTCTATGGGAGGAAAAGAGAATGCGAAGTCTTGGTCTTGTTGTGGTGGGGTCGTTGTCCTGTTTTGTCTTTACGCTCTTCGTTTGAGGTGCATATTCAACGTGGAGACACCATGCCTTTCCTCTTTTTGCAGAACTATTCACACAGCACCAAGGTAACTCATGGTATTTCCCTTACGAAGGAGTCATGCAATCCGTGTTAAAGCGGAACAGGACGAACGGTGATACTGCTGACCGACGTTGGTGCCGCTTCTCGCTCGCACTGCGTTTGTCCTTTGTCGCTCTTTGCTCAATCGTGAGCCTCTGGGGATGCTACCAGGAACGTGAGAACTGGGCCTGGCTCTCGGATGATGGCATAGTGAGGGTCTATCTTTGGCACGACTGCGCGATGCTGAGCGATATACGTAAGGGTGTTTCTTTGAAGAGGGCCTGCAATCGTGCCGAATTTGATGAATTCAGCGAATTGCGATTCGAAGGAGACTTGGAACCTCTGGGTTGGCCCAGTTCAACCAAGATAAGAAAACCTTGCGCTGATCAGCTCTTGCTCATCGGGCCCGAAGGCCAGGTTTTAAAGAGATTCCAAAGAGTACAAGCGCCAAGAACAGCAAAGGACCTTGCACGAATGCTGAGCCTGCGGCTATCTGACAATCAGTACTTCGCTTTACTTGCAGAGGGTTGGGATTTGATCACGGTACCGGGTTTAGATCTCGGCCGGGTGTACTACGATTCCAAGGTAGAGGATAGGCTCGAGCTTGTTACTACCAATGACGACAAGCCAGCGTTGATTGCAGAGCTCAGTCGCATACCCCCGAGATCTCTTTGGGACCACTCACTTGACGCGAAGACGGAATCAGAGGTGATTCTAGCGCGTCTGATTGGCTTATGCAAAGACAGGCTCACAAAACTGGAGTATATCGAGCTACACCTGTCCGCTAAGGATGATTTCGGCAATGTCGCCGAATACGACATACGATTCAGACCAGGTTGTAACTATGTGAACCAGAACGACGAAGAAATAAGGTCTGCGATAGCCACCGAGATCGAAATAGTTCGTGATACTGCGTCAGGGAAGAAATGGCGATTCACATACACTCAGAAATAGGCCGTCCTATTATGTGCCCTGCCATTGTACTGACGGTATCACTCCCCACGGGAATGAAGTAGATTCTGCGGAGGCAAAATGCCCCGCCGCTTGGTTAATCCGTTGGCCGGCATCCAGGAGAAAAGATCATGATTAGCCATACAATGCTCACAACCTTGGAAGCGATTTTTTGCTTGGCAATAACTGCGTGTCAAATGATCTCTGCGGGCCCTAGAGAAGTTCGGACCAGCGTGAACGCAAAGCTCTCTTACGCGTTGGTGCAAGCGAATGAGGTACCTTCATTAAGTGTGCAGATCCCCAGTTAGGCGCTTCCCTTCCTTCCTCAACATCTTGTTGGCTACCCTCGACGCAGATCACGGCCTCAAACACCTGTTTCATAACGTCCAGGGCCTTCAAGTCCTTGAGCCCTTTGTCGCTATCGTCAACATCTTCCATAAGACATTGCTCTCATTCTCGTCCTTATTAAGACGCTTGGCCGGGTCAGTTCGCAGACGAACGCTTGCGAACGGCGATTTCACGGGATTCGCCGTCGGAATGTGCCTCCAGTGCTGATTGGGGATTAGTTGGGCCACCTCTATTGGCCACCCTCCAGGGGCCTACAGAAACAGCCGCTTAAGAGTCTCCTTGTCCCGCTGCAGCTCATCCGGTAGCCGGAGAAAGACACTTTACCCAGCTTGAGCGAGTACACACGCTGGCAGACCTTCAGAATCTCCCGCACCTTCTGTTCAACGATCAGGATGGCCACGCCCGTTTCACGATTGATTTGGCCTGTCTTCTCGAAGACGTCGTCCAGAAGATTCGGAGCCAAACCAGGTGAAGGCTCATCGAGCATAAGCAGCTTCGGCTTCGGAACCAACGCCCGTGCCAGCGCCAACATCTGCTGCTCGCCGCCGCTCAGCCTCCCCGCTTCTCGTCGGGTTCGCTCTTTCAGGGCAGGAAACATCTCAAGCACCAGCCCGACACGGTCCTTTAGCTCCTTAGAAGGGAGTTGAAAGCCCCCGATCTCGAGGTTCTACATCACGGTCAACTCGTCGAAGACGTGATTGCCTTGAGGCGCGAAGGTAATGCCGCGAGCGACGTTCTTGGCCGGACTTGCGCCGTTCGTCTTCTGGCCGTTGAATATGATCTCGCTCTCCGACGACCGGATTGGATCCACAAAGACACCGGACCGAGGCTCGCCGGTTCAAGTCCGCCCGCCCCGACCACTATCCAGCAGCAGACTCACCGATTCTGCCCCAGAGGATCGGGAAATTAACGGTGGCCGACCTTCTCCTGATACAGGACAATTGGCATTTGTGTTCTGATGTTATCCTGGCCGAAGGAGGAAATGCTCCTACCCCAGAGATCGTCTTAATCCCTCTTTTTCTCATACTTCTCCGCAAGGGCCGCCACGTGCTTCTCCAGATACGCGAGCGTCTTGAGGGCGAGGAAGAGGCCCATCGCCAGGATGATGAGGATGAGGAAGGAGAACCTGAATGGAATCAATACCGTGATGAAGGCGATGACGCCGAGATACGCTGAGATGAAGTAGATCAGCCGCACCGCCTGCCGCTGCGAAAGGCCGAGGGCGAGCAGCCGGTGATGGAGGTGCTCCCGGTCCCCCTGGAAGGGATGCGTCCCGCGAATGAGCCTTCGGAAGAACGCAAGCCCGGTATCCATCAAGGGCACCGCCATCGACGCAATCGGGACCAGCAGGGCGACCGCGACCGTGCTCTTCGAAGTGCCTAAGAGAGACATCGCGGCGAAGATGAAGCCGAGACAGTTACTCCCAGTGTCACCCATGAAAATGCTGGCCGGCGCGAAGTTGTATTTCAGGAATCCAAGGACTGCACCAGCGATTGCGATCGAGATAAGGGCGATATCATAGTCGCTCCTGTAAATGGCGACTGACATCATGGTTAGTGATGCTATGAAGACTATACCGGCCGCGAGGCCATCCAGCCCATCTATCAGGTTGATTGAATTGGTCAGGCCCACGACCCACAGCACGGTCAGCAGAATGCCGACTGCTGCGGGGACTGCAATCGAGCCCGAGGGGGATAGGGGAGACGTGAACTTTTCGATGTTGAAGCCGTAGAGCAAAAGGACCACCGTTGCAGCGACCTGGCCCGCGAGCTTGAAGATCGGTCGGATATCCCTAATATCGTCATAGATGCCGACCGCCATGAGGATCAAACACCCGATGAAGACGCCGGTCAACTTGTCCGCCAAAAGCTCCTCGAATCCCGAGTGCAGCCATATCCCAAGCAAAAGCGACGCGACGAATGCGACCAGGATCGCGACCCCACCGAGCGACGGGACTGGACTGGAATGGATCTTCCTCCTGCCCGGGGCGTCCATCGCGCCGATTCGCCTTGCGACGGACCTGACCACGGGAGTAAGCGCCAGGGAGAGGCCGGTGCCGACTATGAACACAAGAGCGAAAACGAGGGCTAAATTCATGCTATCTGCCGAATTCCATGATACTAAATGCCCAATTCAACGTCAGATTTCACCCCAGCTCTCCCAAACTGACCGCAATTCACGGCAGCGGCGTCCAGACGGTCTCTTGCTCCCCACTCATCAGCCTATCCACGGCCTCCTTGCCCTGCATGAAGGAGTGGTCGGTATTGCCGATCTCATAGCGCCATCCACCGAAGCGGCCTCTCGAGAGTATATCATGGCCCTCGAAAAACTCGATCGCGTGCTTCAGGTTCTGGTCGCGGGCAATTGTGGGGACCGGATAGGACCGCGTCAGCTTGATGACCTTCGTGCTGACAACCGTGTCGATATCCGCCTGCGATAAGAGTCCGGCGGCGACAAGCCCATTCAGTGAGCTCTCTACGGCAGTTGCCCCAACTGCATCCACCTCACCAGGCGGGCAGGATATCTCGCAGACGAGGGAATAGTGCTCCGAATCAGGGACGTTGTTAGGGGAGTAGTTCGAGAAATAAGTCACTCTGTAGAACGGGGAATTGCTCTCTGGGAAATACATCCAGCATTTGTCGCTCGGGCAAGGTTTCTTGAAGCCCAGGCCGATCATGACGCCCGCGGTCGTTGCGAGCCTCGATGCGGCATCGCGCACACTCTCAGGGGCTCCGACTGTGATCAAGGCAAGCTCATCGAGAGGGATGCTGGTGACCATGACATCGAAGCTGGTCTTCTCGCCATTCTCGAATTCGACCGCCCTGCTCTCGAGATCAACGCTTCGCACGCGGTGATTCAGATGAAGATGATCGCCCAGATCGGCGCGGTAGCCCTCGAACATGGTCCCGGTCCCGCCATGAAGAGGGAATTTGAACTTGCTGTTCGGGCCCCAGCCGACGTCGTCACGCTCCAGTATCACGTTGCGAAGCACCCGCTCAAAGTCGATCACGCTGACTCGCTCAGCGATCCAGTCCTTTGACATCTCCTCCAGAGGGAATTTCCAGACCATCTCGTTGTAGGGAAGCATGAAGTGCTTCGCTATTCCGGCGCCGAACGTGGCACTGATCCAATCTCTGAAGTTGCCGGCTGCGGAGCGGCTGTTTTTCGAAGCCTCCAACAAGCCGACGAGGCATTCGAGCACGATGTCTTTGTTGAGGTAGCGGATGTTGTTCTGGAATGGATATGGCACCCAGTTATTGAGCATCCTTATGAAGCTCCGCCTCTCGTGGGCGAGGTAGTCCTCTTTCAGGATTCCATCGACATATTGGTCAAAGTAGTCGTAATGAGAGAATAGGACGTGGCCCCCGATATCCCAGACGAAGCCACTTTCGTCGGTGAATGAGGCCGCAAGCCCGCCTATATAGTCGTGCTGCTCGTAAATGTCCCAATCCCTATGGCCCAAGTCGTTCAACCTGTGGGCTGCGCCAATCCCCGTTGGCCCCGCTCCAAGAATCAGTATTCGCTTCCGCACTCGGCTCCTCGCTAATCCTGTCGCAAAATTAATACCTGCAAGCTCCCATAGCGCCTATGCATCGAAATATGCATCCACTAATCTATCAGATATAAAC
>JAFGIT010000239.1 GCA_016929465.1 Candidatus Coatesiibacteriota bacterium
AATAGCGTTCTATGAGAATGTAAAGAAGGGGCTCATAACGCCGGCGGTAGTATCCGAGTTCCTCAGAGTTGAAGGTGGCAGATTGTCCGCCTCGGGAGGCGATTATTACTACGAAGTCAGAGATCGATTCAATTCTGCCAAGGATCCACTGGATTTTCTCTTTCTATCTAGGTCTTGCTTTAATGGCCTGATCAGATTCAATAGGGATGGTCTCTATAATGTCCCGTTTGGCCGTAAGCCCGAGAGATTCTCAAGGTCCTATATTACAAAGATCTGCAATCAGGTGAAATGGATATCCCGTCATTTAAGGGGCAATGATGATTGGACCATCGCGTGCATGGATTTCGGGGATGCCATCTCTGAGGCGGGGCCGGCTGATTTAATATATTGTGATCCGCCTTATGTCGGAAGACATGTAGATTATTTCGACTCTTGGTCGGAAGATAATGAGATTCAGCTGAGTAAGGCTCTGAGAAGGTCAGGCGGAAGGTTCATCTTGTCAACTTGGCTCGGGAACCGATTCAGAAAGAACAGGTGTGTTGAAGAAATCTGGTCAGGCCTCCGGATGGTAACAAGAGAGCACTTCTATCATGTAGGTGCCAAGGAGACCAACCGCAATTCAATGACGGAGGCCTTGATCACCAACTGCGAGACGCCTATCAGAAATGATCAGACTATTAGGGATCAAGGGCAAATGGAACTGTTTCAAACGCCCGTCGCCAGTGCAGGATAATTCAGGCAGTTGGCGTCGCACTAGCCTGCCTAATTTCAGCCTTGACAACCAGCTCTCTTCACCTTCAAGCTGCAGAGCATTCATCGCCGGAATTGAGAGCAAATTGGGCCATCCGTCTGAATATAGCGGCGCGTCGCAGCGCGCGATCGCAAAAAATCGATGTCAATGGACCTCAGAGTGCGAACCCCTGTGCACTATTGCAGCGAGAAGGAGGCTGTCCCAATGTCGGAGAGCGGGGAGAGTGTCCCCGGCTCGACCAACGCTGTGAATAAGGTGTATGCGCCCGCGCCGTCAAATGGGGCAGCTGCTGGGAGGCCCTTCGTGAAGGCTGTTCCCGAGAAGGTGAAGCCACCATCGAGATTAATGCCTGCTATAAGCGGCGAGACGCCGGCGCTCCACGCCACATCACCGAATCCCGTCGGCGACCAGAACTGGCCGTTCGGTCCGAGCAGCAGAACGTACGCATCTGCCGTCAGGCTGCATTGCACATCGACGTCCAATGAAACCATGACGGTGTCCCCCGATAGGGCATACGAGTCCTTGTCCATCGAAACGCCGATAAACGGGTCGCCATCGAGAATGAAGCTCGAGACCGCGAAGTTCGACACGAGGTTGAGCGTGCCCGGCTCGACAGCAGCCATCCGGAGCATATAAGTCCCCGACTTCGCCAGCATGGGCACTGAACAGGGGAGCGTCGAACTCCACCAGGGGATGTCGAGATCGAATCCGGCTGCGACCTCGAACGAGCTTAGCAGCGGGACTATGCCATCCGTCCAAGAGCTCCCCGAGAGCGAAGCCGACCAATGCCTCTCCTCTGGACCGCCAAGATCGAATGACATCACCAGATAGAGATCGACGGGAATGGCCGCACCGGTGTTCAGGATGCTAGCCTGAACGCTCAGCGTGTCGCCGAAGGAGTAGGTCTCGGCATTCGTCGAGACCCCGACCGTCAGCTCGCCTGATGTCTCGATGCCCTCTCCGGAAAGGCCGATCGTAAGCGAAGGCGTGTCGGCGTCGTCCGAGGTGATCGTGAGCGTGGCCTCGAATTCACCCTCGGCATTCGGTGTGAAAGAAATCTCAATCTCGAGTTCCTCGCTGGGCTCCAATCTGGCCGGCAAGCTGCCATCGAATGTCGGCTCAAAGAGCGAGTCGTCCGTAAAGATACTCTCAACGGTCAGGTCACCGTCCCCGATATTGGTGATTGTAACCTTCTTGGAGCCGCTTTCGCCGACATCGACCTGGCCGAATTCGAGCGAGGTTACGTCCGAGGAGATGTCCGGGCTCGAGACGTGATATTCAGTGGTCGTGTCAGGACTCGACGGAGCTGCCTCGATATTCCCGGCAATATCCGTGCAGACCGTGTAGAAGCTGTAAGTTCCCTGACCGTCGGGGCAATCGAACTCGAATTGACCTGCAGTCCCGGTCCTATTAAGCCCCGAATCGTTCCAGCTGCCTTGCCCATGCTTGTACCAGAGCCTTGTATCCGCAACGCCGGTGCCGTTATCGCGTGACGAAAAGGACACATAGAGCGGCAGACTGTCAACTGAGGGTGCAGAATTCGCGGATGAGACAGGGGGGGTCGTATCCACCGTTATCGAGTCATCCGCAGCGCCAACGGTTTCCGCGTTTGACGCCCTGTCATAAGCCTTCGAGCGGAACTCGAAGAAGCCGTCCCTGACCGGCTCGGGAGTGAAATCATAGCTGCCCTCCGCCTCAGGAAGCGTGTCGGCTAAGAGCCACAATCCGTAATCCACGCGGTAGTAGATCCTGACATAGTCCACGCCGCTCCCGCTATCGGAGCTAGAGTAGTCTATTGCTATCGGGAAGGCGTTCGCGATCGATGCCTCGATTGAGCATGACGAGGTCGGCTTCTTTGCATCCACGATGAGGAAATCGTCCGCCTCGGAGGGAGCGGTTTCGACATTTCCGGCGTGATCGGACGCTATTGTATAGAAGCTGTAGATGCCGTCTGCCTGCGCAGTCGGCGTGTATGAGAAGGTCCCGGTCGAGTTCTGAGAGCTCAATCCCGAGTATTCGAAGGTCGCGCCATCAAAGCTGACCCATAGCCTGATCCTGTCGAGCCCGGATGCACTATCGCTGGCGGAGTAAGTCACCTGAATCGGGTATCCAATTGCATAATCCGCGCTCACATCTGCTTTGGATACGGGGGCATCGAGGTCGAAAGTGACGGTCGCATCTGGCTTGCTCGGCGCGGTCTCGACATTCCCCGCCTTGTCGGTTGCGATGGAATAGAAAGAGTATATCCCATCAGCGATGACGTCTGGCGTATATTCGAATTGGCCCTCAGTACCGCTTGTGCGGAGCCCCGTATCGGCGAAGGCTGAGCCATTGATACTGACGAACAAGGCCACACTCGCGACGCCGGAGGTTAGATCCTCAGCCGTGAAGGGCAGAGAGACCGGGAATTTCGGTGCATAGGTGCTCCCATAGCTGACGGATGAGCTTGGTGAGGCCTGATCGAACACCAATGAGCCGCCGTCAGGGGTCTCGGGAAGCGATTCACGATTGCCAGCAACATCCTGTGCAATTGTCGCGAATGCATAAGTGCCGTCGCCTTCTGGCGGGGCGAATGAGAAAGCGGTCCCCTCCGCCAACGAGAAAGATGAAGGCGTTTGCGGGAGACCATAAGGCTGCCAATCCCCGCCGTCGAGGCTGAACCAGAGCTCGACGGTATCCAGTCCGCTCAGAGCGTCGCTTGCGGTGTAGGGTATATTAATAGGTGTGCTGTTTGCGAAAATGCCCTCTGATGGCAAGCTCGCAGCGGAATCCGGGGCGGTTTCGTCATAGACGGTCGTCGTCGGAATCGCTTCAGGCAGATTCTCTATATTGCCGGAGTTATCACGTCCCCGAGTGCAAAACCCAAACGTCCCCTCGCCCCAGGAGGACACATCCAATTCAATGACGCCTCCGTCGGCCGGCCCAGAGCTCCCGGTGTCCACCCAGGCAGCATCCCCAACCTTGATCCAGGCCGACACTGAGCTCATCCCAGAAAGCGAATCACTCGCCGTGTAGCCTAGCTCGATGGTCGCGTCACTAGAGAACTCGGGGGAAGAGCAGCTCGAAGTCGGTGCCGTCCAATCGATCAGCACTTGGTCATCTGCTGAGTCGGGCGCCGCCTCAGTGTGGCCCGCGTGGTCCGTCGCCACCGTATAGAATTGATATGAGCCTTCCTGGGCGGTGGCTGGCGTGTAATAGAGCGTGCCGGTTTCGCCCGAGCCGGAGAGCCCGGTTTCTTCCCAGCTGCCGGACTCATATTTCGCCCAGAGCGACACTTCCAGAATCTCGGTCATGGCATCAAGCGCCGTAAAGGCTACTGCAACCGGGAATCCCTGGCCAAATGTGTCACAGCTTGCGGCGGAGGTCGGCGCGACGAAGTCGACGGTAAGAGAGATGTCCGCCTCGGCGGGCGCCTCTTCGCGGTTTCCGAATCCATCGATGGCTATCGACCATATCTCATAGATCCCATCGTGTGCTGGGCTGAATTGGACCGAGCCAGTCGCGATCGTGGCGGGTGCTTGCTCAATGAACTCATATAACACTGGAGTCCCGTCAAACGAGTACCAGATTTCGACCTGAGCGATTCCGGCGCAGAATTTGCCCTCGCCGTTCGAATCATCTGAATCATAGAATAATGTGACTGGAGCTGACCCTGTCAGGCTGGGGCCTGACATGACAGAAGACGGAATTGTCTCGTCGAGTGACGTCTGACAGTCATACTTGCGTGGGAAGGGCTCCGAGAGCATGTTCTGATTTAACGCAATTGTGGCGAACCGATAGCAGCCGTCCCCATGCTCTGCATCGAAGTCGAACTTGCCAGTCTCATCACCCGAGACCAATCCTGTATCGGCCCAATCTTCAGGCCAATCCGAGCAATCGCTGGAATATTTGTACCACAGCTCAACGTGATCGAAGCCCTCCTCGCCCACATCTACCTCATAGCTCACCTCAACCATGGCTGATGATGTCTCGGGCGCGGATGAGCAACTAGAGAGAGCGTATTCTGGATTGTATTCGGTCGCGCAGTCGGCTGCATCTTTCATCGCTTCGAAGTTGCCCGCTTTATCGCGAGCAATCGTGAAGAGCTCGTAGAAGCCCGGCCCATAGGGCGGCTCGTAGGCGATGCTGCCCGCTTCACCTGTCTCATATAGGCCCGTATATTCGAAATCTCCCGAGAATGAGTTCGTCCCCTCCGTCGAGAAGCGGGCGTATAGCTGCACCCCATAGCCACCGGAGACCGCATCCGTGATCTCAAAATCGACGTCGAAGTAGGCATCATTGCTCAATTCAGGTGATTCAGATGTGGATGATGGTGCCCCGATGTCACGCTTGACCGTGCATGACCGTGCTTCGGAGATATCCTCGATATTTCCTGCCCCGTCGGTCGCAACGGTGACGAATCGATATGTTCCGTCGAGACCACCGAAGTCATAGACGAAATCACTTGCGGCCTCGTCGCTCTGCAGGTCGGCATATCCCCAATCGCTATCGTTTCTGGAGACATATAGCCTCACCAGCGTGATGCCTGTCAGTGAGTCTGAAGCGGAATACTGAATGGTGACCGTCGCTGCGGAGGAATACTCGTTCTCTGTGTCGCAGGTTGATACCGGAGCAGTTCTGTCCAGGATTATGCTGTCATCCGGCGTATCCGGAGGCTCTACATTGCCGGCATTGTCTGTTGAGATTGTTAGAAGCTCGTACTCACCGTCGCCGAATTGGGGCGTGATCACGGTCGGATCCAGGGCGAAGGAGCCGGTTTCGCCGGACTCCACAAGGAGCGAGTCCTCCCAATCGCCTTCGCCGGCGAATCTATAGTAGAGCCGAGTCCTATTGACCCCTGATCCGCCGTCCGACGAAGCGAAGAAGACATCAAATGGAACCGTGGTCGCGTAATCGCTCGCCCAACAGAGGCTATTGGGTGAGGTTTGATCCAGGATGGTCTGGCTATCGCCGTCTCCATCTGGGCCTGCCTCTGTGTTACCTGCACGGTCCTCGGCGATTGTCTGGAATTGATAGACCCCATCCCCGCCGCCTGCCGTAAAGCCGAATTCCCCAGACGCCTGCATTTGTTGCCCCGAGTATGTCCAAGCTCCGGATTCGAATTTGTAGTAGAGCAAGGTCCTGTAAATCCCGCTGCCACTCTCATCGGAGCTGGAAAAGCCCACGTCGATCGAGATCGCCTGGGAGTAGTCCGGGCTGGTGCACGCTGAGGCCGGCTCAACCGTGTCATAGAGAGTAGAATCGTCACCGTCACCTGATGGCGATGCCTCCGTGTTATCGACGGTATCGGTCGCTACGGTCTGGAAGTAATAGGCCCTGTCGCCATCTTGCGGCGTGAAGACGAAGGAGCCCGTTTCAGTGTCCCTCCGTTGGCCAGTATCAGTCCATTCCCCTGAAGAAGCCCGGTACCACAAGGCGACCTCGCTTATGCCGGCACCTCCTGCGTCCGATGCTTCGAAGCCGATGGCTATATCCTGGCCATTTGCGAATTCGGGCGCGCTGCAATAACTCTGGGGAGCGATCTGGTCGAGTACGGTGAAGTCGTCACCATTCCCCCCGGGGCCATCCTCGAAGTTTCCGACGACATCTTCGGATATCGTTTGGAAGTAATAGGCGCCGCTGCCATCCGGCGCTGTGAAATCGAACACGCCCGAAGGGCCGCTCTCGCTTAGCCCAGTATCGGTCCACGTCCCGCCTGCCCCGAACTTATACCACAGCCTTACTTCACTGATGCCCGAACCTCCCGCATCCGATGCGT
Source organism: Candidatus Coatesiibacteriota bacterium (assembly GCA_016929465.1). GTDB lineage: Bacteria > B130-G9 > B130-G9 > B130-G9 > B130-G9 > JAFGIT01. The sequence goes on from JAFGIT010000239.1 coordinate 6,510, forward strand.
TGTAGGTAAGGTGTATCAGCTCGGAGCCAGTGAGGTCTGGCGACTCGCAACTGCTTACAGGGTCGGTCCCATCTATCAGTGTCGAATCGTCACCGTCTGCCGATGGGCCAGATTCGACGTTGCCGACGTTGTCCTCACATACCGTCTGGAAGTAATAAGTGCCCTCTCCATCACCCGGGGTGAATTGGAAGGCGCCCGACTCTCCCGACTCGACGAGAACGGTATCCGTCCAGGATCCTGTTTCGAATTTATACCAGAGCGTTGTATGGGATACGCCGCTCGCATTGTCCGAGGCGGTGAAATCGACTCTGATGCCGGAGCCCGAGGAGTAGTCGGGTGAACTTGCGGTGGAATCGGGAGCTGTCAAATCATACAGAGTCGTAGCGTCTGCCGTCGCTGGCGGGTCCTCGCGGTTGTCTTCGCTGTCAATCGAGATCGTATAGAACTCGTAGAAGCCCTCACCTTCGTCAAGGGGAAATGGTATCTCTCCGCTGCTATTGTAGCCGCGCAGGCCCGAATCGCACCAATCCGGTGACCAATTTTCGCCGTCCGTGGAGAAGCGATACCAGAGCTCCACCTCCGCGAAGGCGTTCTTGCCGCCGTCGGCGATGTAGTCAATGGGCGTCGGATTGTCCCCGGTATATGCTTCGCAATCGCAAACGCTGTAGGGACCTGCCCCGACATACAGGGCGGGGTCACCCAGAAGAGTCAGACCATACCACCAGCCGGTGTCCTCATCGTCGTACGGGTACTCATTCGAGAACCAGTTCTTGTACGCATCGCCAATGTTCTCACCCTCCGCGAGCGACTCGAAGAATTCGTCTCCCCAATAGAATCCGCCCGATTTGGTCGAGCCCAGGACGAGCTGACCATAGTCTCCGCCGAAGAGATACCAGCCGCTCATATAATCCGGCTCGGAGTAGTCCGCGTTGATGCACGCGAAGGTTATGTAGAAGTGGAAACGGGGATTCTGCTCTTTCAGCTCGGACCAATAGTAATAGTCGGTGTCCCATCCCCAGTTTATTTTGAAGCCGTGCAGGTTGTAATTCGAATGGACGGAGACGGATAGCCACTCGTATTCATCGTCGAAGCGAGACTCATAGTCAGTCGCGTTGGTTGTCTCCTCGTCAAGCTCGAAGTCCCTTTCGTGCCTCAGGTAGGCGAACGCATCGTCCCATTCGTACCACCAATAGACCCAATCGTCATCGATATAGACCAGCGCCCGTCGTGGCAGCCGTCGCTTTTCCATGCGGTATTGGTGGTTGTTATCGAAGAATTTCTTGACGAGAGTCACTTCGTCTTCGGACATGTCATGGGCAGTAACCCTTCCAATCCATATCTCCGGCTTCGTATCACCGGAGCCGTCCGTATGACGGTCGTATATGCTGTTGTGGTCCGTGTCTTCCCAGGTGCCGTCCATATCCGCGTAAAAGAGGTCGCACCCGAAGACATCGTAGTCCTCGTGGTGCTCGAACCAGGGAATCGGCAGCTGTCCGACGAGCATACAGCCATTGAAGGAGGTGCCCCAGGTGGCGTAGTAGCCCTGCAGCATGGCCCTGATGTCGTCCTGGCTGCCGCCCTGCGCGGTGGCGAATGCCACCTGATAGCCTTGATCGATCAGATCCTGCTCGTATGTATCCAGATCGCTCTGGATACTCGACAGGAGAGAAGTATTGACCAGGATGAGGACGATCTTGTCCGCATCAGTGGGCACAGAGCTCTTGTCAGTGATTACATGAGAACTGAATGGAGTCTTCGGATGTCTCGCATTATAGCGATCTGCCCTGTAAGGGTCCGGCATCTCGTAGAGCTCCCGTAGGGCCATTTTGGACCTGTCGCCCTGCGGGGTCTCCAACGGTGCCGCAAAGACTCCTTGAGCCATAATTGCGATCAATAGAAATACAAAAATGCTCTGTCGATTCATAGGGACTGTCTCCTATACCCGTTCACGATAACTCAGATGAATTCTTTGGGGGCGATACCCCACAGGAATATGATTCCATGACGGAATTCAGCCCGGCGGCCACCCTATTGGCCGCCGGTTGACGATTCCGTCAATCTCATTGCTCTGTTCCCCTGTTGTTTCCTGGTCCTGCATTGGTGAGACAGACAAAGCTCACCGTGCTAATTGCAGGAGCAGGTTCCGTGCCAAACGCCCAATTAATCATCTATCTGCAGGCAGAGCGAGCTGAAATGGCCCGAACTGCGCCTTTCTACTGCGAGTTACGACGGTCGATCGAGAATCCGAGACGAAGCTGCAGCAAAGCAGAAGGCATGATTTCTGCAAGAAAGGGAGCGTACATGCCTCATGCGAGAGGCATCTGGTCTCGCTCCTCTTTGTTCCCTCTTCATTGCCCCTCTTCGAACGTCCCATCATGGATCTCATTCCGCATCCTTGCAGCATCTGAAGCCGTAGGCGAGTTCGCGGCCCCATGGTTGAGGGGCGACACCCTGTCCCGATTCGCAGGTCGGATATTCGGGGTGGCCGTGGGTCGATCCGCCGGCCACGGAGTGCAGCATCCCCTGTTCATCAGTCACTAGCTCACGCACGTTCCCGAGCATGTCATGGACGCCAACTCTGGAGACACATCTATCGAATAGCCCGGTGATGACTGCACCATCCCGGCAGCTCCCCCAATCGTTGCAGGTGAGGAACTCCCAGGTGGTCCCGTACGGATAGATGTATCGTGTTTCGCCGAGGCTGCCCTTGCAGCCCGCCTGCCACTCCGTGATGGTGCAAAGCCTCTTGCCAGCTTGTGCGCAGGCGGAGACCGCCTCCATCGTGCTCTCGGGCTGCCAGGGAAGAACTCCTTTGACAGAGAGCGCAGCACCGAGCGACACTCCCCGGGAATATGCAGTCGCATCCGACCTGCTCGCCTCAAATATATCGATGCAGAAGCTCCCCATGCTCGCCATGTCATCGCCGCATTCTCTCGCAGGCTCCATAACGATGGTCGAGGCAGTTGCCAGGAACTGCGAGCCGACTTCGTCGGTCAGGATCAGCCCCAGTTGATGCTCCCCATCGGTCAAGAATAGATGTCCGGGGCTCGCCGCTTCCGTAGTCTCCCCGTCGTCGAATATCCATAGCGGTGTCGATTTGAGGCTCGATAGGCCTGAGTTGTAGGAGAAGGTCTGATAGGAGTCGCCGGCGGGGCCCTCTAATACTATCTCGGCCGTGGGCGGCACGTAGGGCATAATCCTGACGTGGGCAACAGGACTGGAGACCAGATCGGTCGTCGCCGCATCCCGGAGCGCAGCTCCGACCGCAACATCTATCGGGGGAAGGTCCCCAGACAGCGGGATATCAACCAGGCCATCGACAAGGAACGATGAATGCGCCGGCAGAGTAAGCGTGTAAGAGTGCACGTCCTGACCGAGGTCCGGCAGGCCGAATCTCGAGCCTTCGACCTCGACCCAGGCGCTCGCGATGACGATTCGCTCCTCGCCGGGATTCGTGATACGGAAGTTGATGCGGAAGTTGTCGATCCCTGCTAGATAGGTTTCCTTCGTGGGCTCGATGGTGATCGATGGTTTCAGCGCTGGAGCGTCAGCGGCAAATCGCATGTCTGCTGAGCGCCCCCTGTATCCCCATCCGGCGTTCCCGACGGGGGCCTGTTCCATGCTGAACATGAAATACCGACCCTCCATCGGCACACCGAGATCGAGAGTCCCGTCGTCATCGAAATCATCGACCGAGATCTCGGCGTAGGAGCAAGTCCCCTCTAAATCGGCAGAGATAAGGACCGGCCAGCCCTCTAGAAGCCGCTTCTCGTCATCGATGGCGAAGACGCCCCTTGTGCTGCTGAAGAGAATATTCTGCTTGCCGTCGCCGTTCACGTCGCAAGCGATAGGGGGCTGGAGTCGATGTATCCCGGTCTCGAGCGGCCAGCCCGGCAATTCGTGTGCCGAAGCATCCAGCAGGTGGAGCATACCGCCCGTTCTTCCGGTTGCATTCAAGGATGGCGCGAACTCGACCAGGATGACCTCTAGACTAGAATCTCCGTTCACATCCGCCAGGACCGGATGTGTCTCGAAGAGCGCGGCCCCATATTCGAATGGCCAACCCGGAAGAAGGCTGCCATCGAATCGCAATGCAAATACTCTGTTACCGCCGACGGTTCCGAGCATTTCCGGCAGCCCGTCGCCGTCGATATCGCCGGCCGACACTTCTGGCGCGGGGCCAGACGGATTAATCTGCAGGCCCGGGAGCTCGTGAGGCCAGTCTGAAAGCGGCTCTCCCTCGCCATCTACGATATAGAATCCATTCTCCGCGAGGAAGCCGATCTCATCGCTCCCATCACCGTCGAAGTCCGCGACTGCTACGTTTCTGGAGAGGATGCGGTGAGAAAGAGGAAAGCCATCGAGCACGGTCCCATCCATCTTGAAGGCTCCGAGCCTTAGGTCATCTGTATTGTCATAAATCGTTGTATAGATAAGAAGAATCTGACGGCCGGAGTTGCCGCAGAGGTCGGCGGTCGAGACGCGGACCTTATCGTAATAAATACTATTCTGTCCCCATAGTATCCAATCGACCAGATTCAGGATGCCTAATTCAGCATCGAAAACGTGAAGCTGTGTGGCGAAGTCGGAGAAGATGATCTCGTCCGCAAGATCGCCATCGATGTCCGCGACCGCGGGCGCGGAGGCACCGGGGACGACCGGTATTTCATCGATGAGCTCGCCTTGTGCTGTGAGCACGAAGTAGCTCATTGAGGTCGGGCAGAGTACCTCAGAGATGCCATCCCCATTAAGGTCCGCTTTGACGGGTGGATAGCCATACGCGTGATAGGCTGGTCCCGGCCAGCCATCCATCGGGAATATTGCGCTATTGACGAATGCGCTCAGCGTCATCCGTTGGGCAACCGTAATCTCGTCTGCAATCGCGTCTATCACGAACTCGCATGCGTGGTTCGCCGGGCACTCATCAGGTATGGTGAAGACAAACGAGCCGACTTCACATCGCTTGATCTCCAGCGGTTTCATTCCGTCCAGATCGCATTCATCGGAGAGAATTGAGACCATCGGGTCTTCGCAGGACAGGACCAGGTGAACATCGGTCGCTGCTTTCCAGGTGTTCTCCAATTCGAAGACCAGCTCGTACTCCGCATCGTCGCTGTAGTGTGGTCTGACCGCCCAGAAGAATGGCGAGAAAACGACCTCTGGCTCGGTCGAGAGCGCTGCATACGCATCCAACCGAGGGCCGGCCTCGTAACCGTTTCGCTCCCCGATTATATTCTCGCCTCGGGCGTCCACCGGTGTGCCGGTCGCGCGGAGATGTGCCTCACACATATCCGGATCCCAGTCGGGGTGAACCGACCGCAAAAGGGCACCGACGCTCGCCGCGTGTGGGGTCGCGATCGAAGTGCCGCCTCCGGGGCCATATCCGCCATCGACAGTGCAGGTCATAGTGCCGTCGAGCGGTGCCGACACCTTCGCCCAGTGGCCGTAATTCGAACCCATCAGCACATCGTTCCTATCAGTTCCCGCGACCGACAGCACGCTCGGATACCCAGCGGGATAGAATGGCAAGAAAATCCCGAAATTGCCGGCTGCAGCGAACATCAAAAGGCCCTTTTCGCGTGCATATTCGAACGCTGCCAATCCGGTCCTGCAGCAGAGATTTGTTCCGCCGATGCTCGCCTGCATCACCCCCGCTCCGTTATCGGCGGCATAGACGATGGCGTTCGCTGCCGTCATCTGATACGGCAAATATGAGTAGATGGTGACCATCACAGATGCGTCCCAGACCGCCCCTGCAATGCCGATGCCGTTGTTTGCCCTGGCGCCATATACCGATGAGCAGGCTACCCCGTGCCCGATTGAAAGCCATGGATCACTGATATCCGGGGTGTTTGCCCTGAAATTCCAGCCGTGGACGTCGCCTGGGAAGCCATTCGTGTCGTGCTCGGGCCCATTGGCCTCCTCCGGATTATCCCAAAGGGAGCCCATAAGATCGGGGTGGTCATCTGAATAGCCACTGTCGATCGTAGAGATAATGAGCTGGGTCGAGCCGGTCGATATCGCCCAGGCCTCCGGAAAGTGCATCTGCCGGAACGCGCTCTGCTCCGAGAAGAGCGGATCGTTCGGGACTACGTAATCGTCAGTCGAGATCAGGCCGTATTCGGGCTCTGGCGGCTGGTAATTATCGCCGTAGTCGTAGGTCAGGTCGGCCACCGGCGGCAGGTCGAATATCGGCTCCGCCCATTCGACGCCCGGAATTTTGCCTATCTGGTAGGCAGCGTTCAGCGCATTCTTCGACGGCTGAATGCTGAATTTATATATCAATGCGAGGTCGATGCCATCGCCGTCGGCCTCTCCTCGCCGCCCGTCCGGCTCTCTTCCGGGAAAGACCTGCTCGACCGGGCCACCGCCGAGTTTGACGCGAAATGCCTCGAGCTCATCGGGCACAAATGCGCCATCCGAGACGACTTTCGTGACACCTCGGACCGCCCTCGGCGAAAGCGCGACAGCGATTTCGGTGGCTTTGGCTGACGCAAATGGGAGGAACAAGCATAGCAGGATGGAAAGAATTAAGCTGCTGGTGACTCGGTGCATAAGAGACTCTCCCTTCGAGTCCACAATCAAAAGGGCTCGGGAATCTTGCCGATTCAGACAATTCGATGTGTGTTAGTAACCCACAATCGTAAGGCCTCTGTCAACCGAATCTCAATCATCTACCGGAGAGACCCAATCACGAGTCTCGCCTCCGTTACTCCGCGTTGTCTTCGAACTAGATCAGTATGGTCGTTATCTCATCGTCTGAGCGGCAACTAATTCATCCAGTCTCCCTTATTCTGAATCCTTGCAACATCTAAAGCCATAAGCGAGAGCCCGGCTCCAGGGCTCTGATTCGATGTTCTGAGTGGTCCGGCAGTTCGGATAGGCGGGGTCGGAATATGTCGTCCCGCCCATGAAGGAGATTGGCGTGCCTGCGCCATCCGTGACGAGTTCTCGTATATTCCCGACCATGTCTTGAGCGCCGGCCCGGGAGACACATCCTCCGAACTTGCCGGTCGTGGTGACACTGTCCATATATGTATAGAAATCGCTGCAGGCTTTGTATTGCCAGCTATTGCCGTAAGGATAATTGAGTCCGTTCGGCCCGAAACTGCCAGTGCATGCGGCAGTCCATTCATCCTGCGTGCAAAGCCTCTTTCCTGCCAATGCGCAAGCGAGGTGTGCTTCCTGTGCGGATGCTGGCTGCCAGGGTAGGACGCCGGGGATGGACCCGGCCGCCCCGTCCATGCTGCCGAAGTCGAATGCGGTCGCATCCGGGCGACTCGCCTCGAAGATGTCGATGCAGAAGATGCCCATATTAGCCATCCCGTCGGGGCAAGAGCCGGCCTGCTCGATGACCATTGTCGATGCTGTGGCGAGGAACGAACCGCCGCGCTCGTCCGAGAGAATCAGAGCGATCGTATGCTCGCCGGGGGTATCGAATAGATGGCCTGGGCTCTGTGTGCTAGACGTCGCGCCGTCATCGAAGACCCACAAAGGAGTTGGCTCGAGGCTCGATATACCGGAATTGAACGAGAACGTCTGCCAACTGGCGCCGATCAGACCTCCCAGGACGATATTCCCCGATGGCGGAATGTAATTGTGTATGCGAACCGTCTCTGATGGCGTTGATAGCAGGGTGGCCGTGGATGAGTCCGCCAGCTCCGCGGCGATTACGATATCCATCGACGGGATGTCCTCCGGGATGGGTATCTCGATGACATTCAGCAGCTCGATTGTTGAGTGCTCCGGCAACGTGAGTGTGAACGTACTCTCACCCAAAGAGAGCGAAGGCAGATAGAACCTCTCATCGAACGCCTCTACCCAGGCACTCGCGACGATGGTCCTCTCCGCTCCGGGATTCGCGATAATAATATCTGCCGAGAGGGTATCCATCCCGGCAAAGAGGTCTCTTGAATGGAGGTGAATCGCGATGGACGGTGCAGCAGAGGCAGCAGACGAAGAATAACGCATGTCCGCCGAGCATCCCTTATATCCCCATTGCGCGGCGCCTTCCGTGATGCCGTCAAGCCTGAAGATGAAGTATCTGCCCTCGATCGGGATGCCGACTTCGAGCACCCCGTCACCGTCGAGATCATCGATCGAGACCTGTTCATAGCAGCAGATGCCTGGTGCCTGCGGCGCAAGCGTTATCGGCCAACCGGGGAGGATATTCCCGGCCTCATCGGAGGCGAAAACGCCCTGGCTGCTCTTTATGAGTACATTCTGCTTGCCGTCGGCGTCTATGTCGCACGCAATCGGCGGCTGCAGCCTGTAGATGCCGGTATCGACCGGCCAGCCCGGAAGCTCTCGAGCGTTTTGGTCGATGACGTGGACTATTCCGCCGGTTCTATGGAGGGGGATGTCACCGACAATGAACCTCTCCGCGAGCACGACCTCGCGTCCACCATCGCCATTGACGTCCGCGAGGACGGGCTGGGAAGCGAATAGCGCGGTTCCGCTCTGAAAGGGCCAACCAGGCAACAATGCGCCGTCGATGCCAAACGCGAAGACACGAGCATCTCCGAGCGTTCCGAGAACCTCCAGAATCCCATCACCATCGAGGTCTCCGGCGGAGACCATGACCACGGGTCCCTCGGGATTAAACTCGTAGCCGTCGATCGGGAAGGGCCAGCCGGGGAGCACCTCGCCGCGATTGTCAACGACATAGAAGGCCCCGGATGCGAAGAAAGCGAGCTCATCGAGCCCGTCCCCGTCGAGGTCCGCCGCTACGATATTCCCGGATTGGACGAAGAGGTCGATCGGAAAGCCATCCACGAAGCTCCCATCCATGTTCAATGCGCCGAGCATAGGCGTCGCCGAGGGATTGTCGGGATTAGGAGTTTTCACCAGAATCTGACGGCCGGAGTTGCCGCATAGGTTGGCGGTCGAAACGATGCCGCTGGAATATCCGTAATACCCGCTGAGCGAGGACCAAGACCTGCCGTCGGTGATGGTCATCAGGCCGAGGTCCTGGTCGAATACTCGCACCTGGTGATAGGGGTCGAGGAATACTATCTCGTCCGCCAGATCTCCATCGAGATCGACCACTGCAGGAGAGTTCGAGCCAGATTTCACAGGTATCTCGTCGATCTTCTCGCCCGATATCGAGAAGACGTGACATGCCACACCTGTCGGGCAGACGATCTCGGGAATCCCGTCGCCATTTAGATCGGCGCGCATCGGGGGAAAGAGGTGTGGGTCGAGCTCTTCGCCCGGCCAGCCATCGAGCGCAGTCAATCCCCGATTTATCACGACATCGAGCGCGAACCGCTGAGGCTCTGATAGACCATCAGCATCCACCTCGAGTTGCAGAGCACAGGAATAATTCGCGGGGCAATCGGATGACACCTCGATGGTGAACGGGGCTGGCCCGCTCAAAACCTGGAGAGGCCGCATATCGCCCAGTGGACATGGACCGCCTGAAACTGAGACCATCGGATCATCGCAAAAGAGCGAAATCTGAACGTTGGACGCCCCCTTCCAGGTGTTCTCGAGGGCAAGGAATAGCTCGAAATTCTCGGGATCTTGCCCGCTCGAGGCAACAGGTCTCAAGAACCAGAATTTCGGTGAAAACTCTATCCTCGGCTCTGTCGAGAGCGCGCCATAAGCATCAACGCGGGGGCCTATCTCGAACGCGTTCCGTTCATTCCTGACGTTCTCGTTCAGTGGATTGGTCTGCACCGCAGTCGCGCGGATGTGGGCGTCGAGCAGGTCGGTGTCCCAGTCGGGATGGGCGGAGAGCGTGAGCGCTGCCACACCCGCTGCATAAGGATTTGAGATTGAGGTGCCGCCACCATAGCCGTAACCGCCATCAGGGGTGCAGGTCCTGCAGATATCCACTTCGAGGGGCGCCGACACATCGGTCCAGTCGCCGTAGTTCGTGCCCATCGGAACATCGTTCCTATCAACACCTGCGACACCGACGATCTCCTTGTATGCTGCCGGGTAATGTGGCTGAAAGATGCCAAAATTTGCCACGCCGGCATAGACCAAGAGCCCCTTTGATCGCGCGTATTGGACCATCGACTTCCCCGTCTTGCCGTAGTAGTCGGGCGACCCCATGCCCAGGTGCGCGACTCTCGCCCCATTGTCCGCCGCATAGACTGCGCTCTTTATGCCGTCCAGCTGTGGGATGTTCCAATCACGGATGCAAACCATGACCGTCGCGTCCCATAGCATCCCCGCGATGCCTATGCCGTTGTTGCCTCGGGCACTATATACGGAAGTGCAGCAGACACCATGATCCGCGCCCGGGTGGAAGCTGTCCCACACGTATGGGGTGTTCCCGGAAAAATTCCAGCCGTGAATGTCACCGATATAGCCATTTGTATCGCTCGGGCCGTTTGCCTCCTCCGGATTGTCCCACATCGATCCGATGAGGTCCTCGTGGCTATCTGTGTAGCCGCCGTCGATCCCGCAGATCACGACTTGCGTCGAGCCGGTCGATATCGACCATGCCTCCGGAAATCGCATCTGAACCAACGCTCCCTGGGTGCTGAAGAGCGGGTCGTTCGGCACGATATAATCGTCTGTTGACTCAAGGCCGAGCTCCAGCTCGCGTGGCGGGATGTCTTCGCCCGAGTATGTCTCGGGCCAGTCAAACTCCATTGCCTCGAGAAGCGGGTCCGCCCATTCCACGCCGGGCACCTTGCTGAGCCTGTAGGCCACGTCCAGAGGGTCCTCTGTTAGGGGGATGCTGAATTTGTATAAAAGCGTCAGGTCGGGGCAGTCAGGATCGAGGACCACTCCATCCCGCCTGTGTTTTGCCTGCTCAGGGAACAACTGTTCGACCGGGCCGCCATCCAACCTCAGCCGAATCGCCTCGAGCTCCTTGAGCAAGAACTGGCCATCGACATCGAGCGGATCGAACTCCCGCACAACCTTGGACGAAAGCGCCACCACCATATCGCAAGCGGCAGCGGTTACCGTAAAAAATCCCAAAAACGTCACAAAGGCCAAAAGGCCGATCGCAAAGAGTGGGGCGACTCTTCGATACATGATCATCTTCTCCTATGAGTCTGGAATATCTTACCGTTGGATTTGATCTTCTCCCTCAGAGGTCCACGCGCCACCTGCCAGAAATACACTAATCCAATTGCACCTCGGCGACCGCGACATTCGAGGTGATTATCTCCTCGTCGGTGGGTGGGGCGTTGACGTCGATGTAGGTGGTATAGAGCGAGTATCGCGCAGCACCTGCCCCGGCTGGCGGCTCGTGCGAGTGCTCGAATGAGTAGGTGAAGGTCTCCTGGGGCTGGAACTCACAGTAGATGTCGAACGTAAGTGTGCCCTGCAGCGGCTCATCCCGCCCGTCGGCGAAATACGCGATGTCCAGGTGCAACGTCGCATCGTTTCTGATGATCCGCCGGTTGTCGAACTCTATGTTCACTTCGACCTCGCCGCCGTCCTCAACCTCCGCCTCCACACGAGCCTCAAACGGCATCGGGATCAGCGCTGGATCAGGCGTCCACCGGCAGACGGCTTTATCGGTTGCGAACCAGAGGGCGCCGTCGTCGGTGACAGCCACCTCCCTCTCTCGCGGATAACCGCCGCCAGAGAAAAAGGAATACTCACCCGATTGACCAATTCCTTCGGGGATGGCAATAACCGCGTCTGGATTCTCACTTTGAAAGGACCAGATGACGGCACACAGAGGCCCTTCGCCGCCATGTGCTGTTCCCCCTGCAACCACCCAGAGCCCACGCCAACTCAGGGCTAAGGCATCCAGGGTCTTTCCCTGCAACCACGGGATTGACTCAGCGAGTTGATTCGGTGCGTCGAGCTGAAGGAGAGTCGTCTTCTCTGAATGTGGATCGTATGTCTCGAGCCAGAAATACGAGTTGATCCCAACCAGGGACGTGAAAGCTGTGCTTCCCCACTTGTCCTCGGGCAGCACCCATGGCTCGAAATTCCGCAAGTTCAGGATATTACAATCACCTAGACTGACCATGGCCACAAAGTCGCCTGAGATCGCGCAACCTGTTATTGCACGGTACTCCTCGCTTGATGCGCATATAGCACCGACATATGACTGGATATCATAGGCACCCGATGCGGGATATGAATAGGCCCTGGCACAAGGAGAATAGCCGTATTCCCCGAGGAAGAGAAACCAATCTCGCCGCCAGCATTCAACATGAGCAAGGAATCCCTCCGGCCCCGTGGAACCTCCATTGTGAAAGGATCCATCCGTATCCCAATACCACAATTCCGGGCCGCCTCTGGGATCTCTAACCCAGATT
>JAFGIT010000240.1 GCA_016929465.1 Candidatus Coatesiibacteriota bacterium
CGGTGACGGCATTTATCTCGGCCTCTAAGACTTCCTTTGTATGCCATATCGCCGCCTGTGCAGCTCCATGGACCTGCGGCATCGCGCGGAGGGCGTAATCGTCCTGCGTCTGGAACATATCGGCGGCACGGTTATCGAGCCCTGCCGGATCGGGATTCTCGATGAACGACATGAGCTCCTTCGCCACTGCTTTCTGGCCCTCATGCCGCCGTGCCTCATGCACGCACGGCTCGAAGGCGCGGGTTATTCCACCCATCGCCTGGTGAGTCATCGCGCCGGCGAGGTTCGATGAAGTCAGCATCCGCTCCGCATCAAAGGTGGCTATCGCGGCAATCGCGGTCGCAACCGTTGCGCCGTTTGTAAGCGCAAGCCCCTCCTTCGGCCCAAGCCGCACGTTGTCCAGCGCTGAGCCATTCGGCATCTGCGGTATCGGCAGTGGCTCCAAACCGACAGCCTTAAGAGCGTCTCCCCCACTCATCAGCCCACTGCGAGAATCTGCCGCATCATCCCAGGTACTTCCAGAACTGGCAGGAAATGCCGGCTCCACCCACGCCTTGCCCTCGCCAATCAGAACAAGCGACAGATGCGACAGCGAGCAGAGGTCGCCAGACGAGCCCACGCTGCCCTGCGAGGGCACGTAGGGGTGGACCTTTCGATTGAGCATCTCGGCAAGGAGCTTCAATAAATCGGGGCGAACGCCCGACAGGCCTTGTGCGAAGGTCCTCAGCCGCAGGAGCATCGTCGCGCGGACGACCTCCGAAGGAAGCGGGCTTCCAACACCCGTGGCGTGGCTGAATAGGATATTCTGCGACAGCTTGCAGCAGTCCGCGTAGGTCTTGATCGGCTTGTCTCGGTTTATCCCGAAGCCGGTATTCACACCATATATAAGGAATAGATGTCGCTTTTCGGGAGATGCTGATTCGAACTCCGCCTGCGACCTTATCACAGCCTCGCGGATAATCGCCGCGCTCTTCTCGGTCTTTTTCAGGCTTTCTTCGGCAACGACCACACGAGCGAGCCGTCCCTCGTCATCGCCCCTTGCGACGGCGATCAGCCTGTCGAGATTGAGGCAGTCCGGCTCAGCGTCTATGACGACGGGATTCTCGACTGGCCTGCCCATGACGGTCAGTATCGGATGGTCGGATGGACCTCCTTGCGCGCTACTCATCGCGATTCCGTCCCGAAAGGTATGCCCACGCTGTCAATCATCTGAATGAGCCGCGAGCAGGTCTTTGATGTACTCGATGAGTTTGGACCGCGGGACTGTATCCTGGGTCTCTTCGTGCTTCAGCCATTCGGAGCGCTCTGCAACCTCTATGGCAACTTCCTTGCCTTTGCGAAGGTCTTTCACAGAGACCGTGCCGCTCGCGAACTCGTCGCCCCCGGCTATCACCGCAATCGGGATATTGCGCTGGTCGGCGTATTTCAGCTGCTTGCCGATGTTGCCCTTGCCGAGATATAGCTCTGCAGGGATGCCGGCACGCCTCAGCTCGAAAGTTATCGCCTGGTAATCGGCTGCATGTTCCTTGTCCATCTGAGTGACGAGAACCGGCTCCGTAATCGCCGCTTCAATCTTCCCGAGCCCCTTCAGAATGTCCAGCAGACGGTCTGGCCCGATTGAAGCACCCGTCGCGGGGACCTTCTGGCCGGTGAACCTCTCGACCAGGTCGTCGTAGCGGCCGCCGCCGGCGATGCTGCTCGAATATCCCCCATTCTCATCGACAATCGAGGCCTCGAAAACGGGCCCAGTATAATATGTAAGTCCACGCACGATCGTCGGATCGAAAATTATCTTGCTCTCGTCATAGCCAGCCGCCTTCAGGAAGCCGTCCATCTCGATGAGTTCTTCAACTCCGCGCTTTCCTTCATCGGAATCGCCGACTATCGCGGCGAGTGCATCGCAGACTCCTCTTCTGGTCTCGCTCGATGCGGTGAGGTAATTGGTGACGACTTCGGTCTGCGCCTCGGTGAGCCCGGCACCCTCTGTGAAATCACCCGATTCGTCCTTGCGGCCCTGCTTCAATAGCGCAGCGACCCCTTTCAGCCCAAGCCGCTCATATTTGTCGATGCAGCGCATGACTCGCGTCGCTGTCAGGCCGTCATCTGCTTTCATATCGACGCCAGCCGTCTCGAGCACGCCGTTCAGGACGCGGCGGTTGCCGACCCTGACAAGATACATCCCGGCGAGGCGGAGCTTGTCGAATGCGTCGCAGAGCGCGCAGCAGATCTCGGCGTCGGCAGCCATGCTGGCGCTTCCGACCGTGTCGATATCGAACTGGATGAACTCGCGGAAGCGACCTGGCCCCGGCTTTTCGATCCTGAATGCGGAGCCTATCTGATATCGCCTGAACGGCCTCGGCAGGTCCTTGTGCATCGCAAAGTATCTCGAGAGCGGCGCGGTGAGGTCGTATCGGAGCGCGAGCCACTCGGGCTGGTCCGCCCTGAAAGAGAAGACGCCCTCTTCTGGGAGCCCGGTCTCCTGGATGAATTTGCCAAGCATCTCGACGAACTCGACGGTCGGTGTCTCGAGCGGCGAAAAGCCGTAGAGCTCATAAACCTCCCGAATCGTGTCGATCATCTTGTAGCGGGCGACGATATCCGCACCCGACAGGTCGCGGAATCCGCGAGCGAGTCTCGGTTTCGGTCGCAATTCTTTGCCGCTCATCCTGACTAAATCCCTGCTCTATATAGAATTGATATATGGAAAGAGAAAATACTGGCGTCGGGAATTGAACCCGAGACCTCCTGATCCACAGTCAGGTGCTCTAGCCGGACTGAGCTACGCCAGCATTATGGGAATTGGCTCGGTCCAAAATCCGCACGAACCAAAATAACCTCAGAACTACTATAGTGGCATGCCGCGTTTCCGTCAAGAATCGCAAAATAGGAGAAAGGGGAAAGGAGAAGGGAGAAGGGAGAAAGGAATAGGTCAAAGGGGAGAATATGAGGGCGTGACGCTGCTGGCGTTAGTTTGGCTGCTGCAAATGGATGGGCGGGATGAGGGCAGAATTTATCCTTCTGCCCCCATCCCCTGTATTCGATCACTTTATTCTGTATTAATATTCCGACTAGTCTCGACGGACCACACGGAAACCAACGCTAAATCCCCACTCCCACACGTAATTCCAATGGCGAATCGCCGAACGGCATTCTTGAGCAAGAGATTCCCAACTGCCTCCGCGCGCGATCTTGCTGGAGCCACTTTCCGGCCCTGTTGGATTCGCATCCACATCTGGCCTCGTACCATAATAGCCAAAATCTGCCCAATCCCAACAGAACTCCCCGACATTGCCCGCAATATCATATAGCCCGTATGCGTTCGGTATCTTCCTCCCAACCGGCTGTGTTCCAAGCTCATCAGCGCTGGGATTGGCCCAATAATGGTCATAGGCGTTCTTCGCGTACCAGCAATACTGCTTCATTATTGATTCATCATTGCCGTCGCCCCAATAGTATCGAGTCGTCGAGCCAGCGCGGCAAGCATATTCCCATTCCGCCTCAGTAGGCAGACGATAGCCGTCAGCTTCCCAGTCGCATGTTACGTCTGCAGATGTGATGTGGGCTCCGAGATAGGCAACATTTTCCATCGCATAACACTTAGCATACCCCTCGGCCTCTGAAAGCCTATTGCAGAAATCGATGCAGTCAAACCAGCTGACAATTTCGACGGGATGATTGCCGCATTTGAACAAAGACTCGTTCCAGCCCATCAAATTTTCCCATTGCTCTTGAGTTATCTCGGTCTCGGAGATCTGGAACGCAGACACATTCACGGTCCTTTGAGGAGTCTCTCCATACCATTGCTCCACTTCATCCTCTTGCGATCCCATCAGAAACGTTCCACCAGGAATAGCAACCATTGTGATCTCGGTCGAAGGCCGGGGCAAGCCGTACCCGAAGGGAACTATGCTCGCATCACAGACCTACTCTAATGTCCCTGGATAGGTGAGAACCGCGGCCAGGGAATAATATCCGGGCTCAATTAAGGGCGGCTCTTCGGACGGAAGGCCGAACGCCAAGATTGGCGTCGGCGTCATCTCGAGCGAGGCAGGAACGAATTCGCTCTCGAGCCACGGGCTTATCGAACTAGACCACCCGTCTGGCTGAAGGGACCAGATCTCTCCATCCGGCAGGATGATACCCACATACACATCGACCGACATCGCCTCGTCATCATTCTCTGCTGACAGGCTTATCTCGATCGAATCGCCCGGTTGATACAGTGCGGAATCCGCGTAGATGTTGATCGCCGGCTCGGCGGCAGCAATCCCCGCCAGAGTGAGAACCAGTGTAATAACAGTGCAAAAATGTGTTCTCATATCAATCCTCCTTGGTTCAACGTATCGTTCGGATCGGTCCATGTCTTAATATGAGTCAAAGATAGGTTTTGGCGTCGAAGGCTCCGGCGCAAGCGAGGCTGTGCCATGAATGGACGAGTATGGACTCGAATGGACAATATGGACGGATGGTGTCGAGGCCGTTCCCGCGCCCGGCGGGGGCAATATTCAGGGCGCTGCCACCGCTATTCGCCTTCCCCTTTGCCCCCTTCGACCTCATTGACCTTATTGCCCTCTTGCCCCTTCTCGCTCAATGGACTCGTAATAATTGACTCCCGGCTATCGCTTTGGTATAGTGATATTCAGAAAACTATTTGGGTGACGTGAGGCATTTTGGGTGGGGTTGTGCGGTGCGATTTCTCTATATTTCTCTCTTTACCTCCCCCATCTGGTCTCAAGCACCGAGTTTATATACTGCTGTCTAATGGAATTCAGTCACCAACGAAATTGATGAGCAGAGCAATAGGAAGGGAATATCGACATGATGGGACATAGAGCAGGCCCTGCAATCCTTGTAATTCTATCGGCCATTTTACTGACAACGACAGCCCTATTCGCCGCGTCAGTCGGTGTCGAGTGGATCAACGACTTCGCCGGAACGGGGAACGACCGCTCGCACTGGGACGAATCGGCGGAGGGCCTCTACGACGAGATGACCGCTGCTGGCTGGTGGGGCAAATTCCACTGGGCCAATGCTAACGCTTGGGAGTCGGATTTCACGACTAATGACAACTCGTGGATCGACTCTGTCGATCTGGCCTTGATCGGCACACATGGCGGGTATGACTACGATTCATTCTGGGGTGCAAACCACAGTTCGGTGGTTTTCAGCACCGGCACATCCGATTCTCACATGCATCCGGGAGAGGTCTATAACAGGTGGGGAAACAACAACCTCGAGTGGATCGCGCTCGATTGCTGCAGTGTATTACGCGATTCGAGCGTGGGGCACTGGTCACACGCCATGAACGGCCTTCATCTACTCGCAGGCTTTAAGAACACGATGTATGTGAATGCCCCCGGCGATGGCAAGAAATGGGGGCAATACATGACGGGTAGGTGGTCGTCGTGGTTTCCTATTCCCTTCTCGGTCACTCAATCGTGGTTCCTTGCCGTTGACTATGTCCAGCCCCACGGCTCGGTCACGGTGACTGCTCGCGTTTTGGCGGAAGTGAATGACAACTACAACGACTACGCCTGGGGTGAGGGCTATACTTCATCCGATCCGACCAAGGACGGGACCTACTGGATATGGGACCATGACGCAGCCTGCCAGCCACCTCGGCTGAACACTGCAGAAGACCAGATGCTCATCTTCAAGGCACTCGATGAGAGCATTTCTCAGGGGGATGCGTCGGAGATCGCCAAGGCTCTCGGGCTCGAGGGCGAGGTAAGCAAGAGCGACAATGGTTATTACGGGCTGTACGACTCGCCGGGTGACGATACTTTCTTCCAGATACACAAGAATGGTTGGCTCTTCTACGGGAAGAGCGACAAGCTCTTCAAAGTTCCCAAAGAGCCGCCGACGCTGGTCGGAGAACGTGCGATAACGTTCGCCAACGACTTCCTGTCGAAGGCGAATCTCTTGCCCGCAGATGCCGGCGATCCCGAGCTCGGCGTCGAGGTGCTCTCGGAATTCGAGAGGGACAAGGACCAGAAAGGGGAGCCCGTTCAGGAGATTCCCATGCTCAACTGGGTGTATTATCCCCATGAGGTCCGGATCAAGGAGCAGGCATACAGTGTGGTCGGACCGGGCGCGAAGCTGAAGGTTTATGTGGGCGATGACGGCGAGATTCTCGGCGCGGTCGGCGGCTGGCGGAAGCTCGAGGAATACAAAGAGACCGAGGTTATTCCGCTGGTTCACGCAATGCTTCTGATGGAGCAATTCAAGGACAAGGTCTCGCTGTTGAAGGTCCCGCCGTATGACACGTTCGAAATGAAGGAATCGACGCTCGTGTATTACGAGGAGGCGAATGAGGTCGAGGAGCCGATGGTGTATCCGATGTGGCTCATGACGGGAACATACTACTCTGGGCGGGAGGGCAAGGCGCCCACCTCCTTCGAGGGCGACTTCTATCTTCCTGCCGTTGCGGAGTTCATTCCGCCGGTCGTGACGATCATCAATCCCGAAAACGGCGCGGAGTTCGGCCCGGAAGACAGGATAACGTTCAAAGCAGAGGTGCAGTATGGCGCCGGGGACCACGTTATAGAGTGGTTCTCTGATGTTGATGGCTACCTCGGTGAGGGGGATAGCGTGGAGGTTTCTCTTAGCGCAGCTTCGAGAGAAGGCGAAATGCGCTGTCACAGCGTCAAGGCAGTCGCCACGGACGCGCGAGGCAAGGTCGGGACGGACTTCGTCTCAGTGTGTATCAAGGACGACGGCGTGGGACCCTGGCTCTACCTGACGCTCAACAACACCCTATATCAGCGTGGAGACGATCTCTTACTCACAATCTCCGGCGGAAACAACAGCGTTGTACACAAAGTGAATCTCTACGTATTCCTGGTGACTCCAGACGGGAGATTGCTCTTCTGGCCGACCTGGACAGGATACGCCCTTCCGCTGGTTCTGGATTTCCCAGCGGTATTCGAGCTATATGACATACCGGTCCTGAATGGGACGATTCCGATGATGGTCCCCAGGATCGGCGCATCAGGGGATTATCGCTTCTGGGCGTTCATGACCGACTCTTACAGCTTCGAGCTATTGGGGACGATCAGCGAGGTCGGCTTCACAGTGATGTAATGAATCGGTGAATTGAGGGGCAAGGGGCCGCTGTGCGGTCCCGCCCCGATGGATTTGGATCTGCAATCTTTAAGGGCGGGGCTTGTCTCCGCCCTTTTTTTTCGGTTTGAGGCAAGGATGCCGTGCCGTTAATTGACCAATATGAACTTGATGGACATTTTGGACGGATTCTTTTGCATACTCCCGCGCGTCCTGCGCGTTGATCCTATGAGCATTTGATGCGAGACTTGCGCCGGCAATCATCCATTGATGCCGGTATAGACTCTCTTTTTGGAGATAATGAGGACGAATACTCTGGAGGAATAAGTAGGGATGGCAAAACACAGGATCGCATATTTGCCTGGCGATGGTATCGGGGTCGATGTACTCGAGGCGGCGAGGACCGTCCTGGATGCACTCAAATTTGAGGCAGAGTACATTCATGGTGACGTGGGCTGGGAGTTCTGGTGCGACGAGGGCAATCCGTTGCCTGACCGGACCATCGAAGTGCTCAAAGATACTGATTGTTGTATCTTCGGTGCCATAACTTCTAAGCCTCACGACGAGGCAGCCAGGGAGCTAGCCCCGCACCTCTGGGGTCAGGGATTCACCTATTTCAGCCCGATTGTGCGCCTGCGGCAGCTCTTCAACCTCCATACCAATCTGCGTCCCTGCAGAGCATTCAAAGGCAATCCGCTGAATCTCCGAGATGACATTGACCTGGTCGTCTTTCGAGAAAATACCGAGGGGCTCTACAGTGGAGTCGAATTGCATCCGGTGCCGCGCGAGGTGATGAGATTCCTCGCTGACTATCAGCCGAAGGCGAGACGTTTCATCCACGTAGAACCGGACGACCTTGCCATCAGCGTTAGGGTTTATACCAGGGCGGCGTGCCACAGCATTGTCAAACAAGCCTTCGAATTCGCCAACAAGAACGGATATCCGACAGTGACAGTCGTTGAGAAGCCGAATGTCCTCCGTGAAACGGGTGGTTTGCTTATTAGCGAGGCCCGAAGGGTCGCGGATGAGTATCCGAATGTGGAGCTCTGGGAAGCAAATATAGATGCGATGTGCATGTGGCTCGTGAAGAACCCGCAGAATTACGGGGTGCTCTGCGCGGGCAACATGTTCGGCGATATAATCTCTGACCTTGCCGCGCAGATAGTCGGCGGATTGGGCTTTGCGGCTAGCGCGAACGTCGGCGACAACTACGCACTCTTCGAGCCGACACACGGCTCGGCGCCGAAGTATGTTGGCATGAACAAAGTGAATCCAATGGCCGCGATCCTGAGTGCGAAGTTGATGCTCGAGTACTTGGGTGAGAAGGAGAAAGCACTGACCCTAGAGCAAGCGATAGAAAGGGTCATTTCGGAGGGCAACGTTCGCACCTATGATATGGGAGGCAAAGCCACTACTACGGATGTGGCGAATGAGGTGGCAAAATATTGCAGATAGACGAGCTCGGAAGACATATCGAGGAGCTCGGCCGGGATATATTGGCGGGAATTCGCCGCGCAGCAGATAGCAGCGAAATGAGGGCGGTTTATGGGCTGACGGACAGCGGGGACGCCTCGTTCAACGTCGATCTAATGGCCGAGCGCATCGTGATGGCCTGGCTGGATCGTATTCCCGAGCCGATCGCAGCCTATACCGAGGACCTGGGCTTCATACCCAGCAAGGGTGAGGCGGAATTCGTGATCGTCGTAGATGCGCTCGACGGCTCGCGCGCCTTCAAGGCAGGCCTGGAGACCGCGTGCGTCTCGATCGGCGTCGCTCGCTTCCGGGGAGAGAAAGAGACCTGCTTTCGGGACCTCGTCTTGGGCTACTTGTGGGAAACCAAGAGCGATGTGGCATTCGCTGCCAGGGCCGGGTGTGGGACAACCATAAGAAACAGCTGGAAGGAATTGGCTCCGCTCCCGTGCTTGGCTACCGAACTCATGGATATGGCCTGGGCGTTTGATGTATGCGGAAGACCGACGGAAGAGCTCTTTTACATCATAGGGGATTTAATCAACGGCTCGGCGGTCCGTGGCGGCGTATTTTTGCTCAATAGCACGACCTACGCCATTTCGCGCATATTGCTCGGAAGGTTCGACGCCTATATCGACGTCGGGGTCCGGGTTGTGGAGGAATTGCCTAGTTCGACTGAGCGGATGTTCGCTGCCGGGCAGAAACAGGTACTCGGTCTCTTCCCCTATGACATAGCCGCGACCTATCTGATCGCAAAGGAGGCAGGCATCACGATGACGGACGCTTATGGCAGGTCCTTTGACGAGAGGCGTCTTCTCGGATCGGGCCCCGAGACGAGGCTATCCTGCATCGCTGCGCGGAACAGCTTGCTTCATAAGCGGATAATGAGCTATATTGACGAGAGATTTGTTGATTTGTTGAGCAGGTCAGAGCGTGGTTGATATCGGCCAGGCAAGGAGAATAGCTCGCACAAAGCCGCGAGTTAGATGTTGATCCTGCGAAAAAAGCGCGGCCATAGAGCGACTAAGAGCATCAAAGAATAAGTAGCTTCTAACATATATTGAAAATATACGGTGAAAATTAGTGGGCTATATTCTCGGTATAAACGAGCTTCTCCATGATACGTCGGCCGTATTGCTGAAAGACGGCAAGCTGCTCGGCGCGGTCGAGGAGGAGCGACTATCTGGAGAGAAGCACGCGCTCGGTTTCTGCCTCATGGGCAAACCACCCGAGTACTCCGTGAATTGGCTTCTCGACTATTTCGGTGTCAAGGAGAGCCAGATCGACGCGGTAGCGCTCAGCTTCGACGTCGGCGCTCTCAGAATAATGCAGATGCTCTTCAACATCTTCTCAGAGGCGATTCAGAAGATGTCGGTCAAGAGCGCATTCAAGCAGAAGTCCAAAAATGATCCGGGCATGAATATCATCCCCGGAGCGACTTATGGTTTCTTCATCAAGCGCAGGGCGTACCTCAACGAGCTCAGGCGCCGCTTCAGGAATGTCATAAGCGTAAAGCACCACCTTGCCCATGCCGCGAGCGCGTATTACTGCTCCGGCTTTGACCAGGCGAATGTCTTCGTCACAGACGGCGTCGGTGACGAATCCCCGACCTCGCTCTATTACGGGCGTGACGGGGAGCTGATACCGATCAAGCAATTTCATGCGCACCAGTCGCTCGGGACGCTGTACAGGACGGTTTCCCAGATATGCGGCTTTGTTTATTTCGACGCTGGCAAGACGATGGGTCTTTCCGCCTATGGGACGCCCCGGGAGATGCTCGGGAAGTACCTGAATGTCTATCCATACTCGTATGACATCGATTTCAAGCCGCTGCGAGACCTCTGGAAGCTCGCCCGGGATGACCAGCCCATAATGGACATTCACAAAGACATTGCTGCCACCCTCCAGGAGCGGCTCGAGGCGGCGGGGATGGAGATGACCAGGTTGATGCACGCCAAGACAGGCTGCAGAAATCTGTGCCTGGGAGGAGGCGTCTCGCTCAATTGCGTGATGAATTCTGTCCTTTTGAACTCGGATATGGTTGATGACATCTTCGTTCAGCCGGCAGCCATGGACATGGGGGCGGCGCTCGGGGCTGCTATCTGGGTCGCGCGCATGAGAGGCGAGCCGCTGCCCGATGCGATGGAGGACGTATTTCTAGGTCCCGAGTATTCGGATGACGAGATAAAGGCCACGCTGGATGCAACGCCCGGGATCGAATACAAGCATTATAAGCAGATTGCGAAGCCAGTGGCAAAGCTGCTGGCAGAGAACAAGACCATCGGCTGGTTCCAGGGACGTATGGAGTTCGGACCACGGGCACTCGGTGCAAGAAGCATACTCGCGAGCCCGGTCGAGCCCTATATGAAGGATGTTGTCAACGACATCAAGGGCAGAGAGAGATGGCGTCCGCTGGCGCCGGTAATTCTGGAGGAGCGCATGGGTGACTGGTTCTACGATCCATATCCGAGCCCATTCATGACGCTCAACTTCCAGTTCAGGGATGAGGTCCAGGCCCGTGTGCCTTCCGTCGTTCACGCGGACGGAAGTGCCAGGGTACAATCAGTATCGAAGAATTCGAGGGCGAAGCGCTACAGGAAGCTTCTCGAGGAGTTCGAGAAACTCACGGGTATCCCGATGCTTATGAACACCTCGTATAATGAGAGAGGCGTCCCCATCGCATGTGCGCCCAAGCACGCGCTATCCTCGTTCAAGAAGACCGCGCTCGACCATCTGGCGATCGGCAGCTTCCTGGTCTTAAAGAGGAAAGACTAGAGGCGGGCTCATCCGCCCGAGCTGCGATGGACCGAAGAAACTCCTGTGTAAAGGGGGATCTGCGATTGGCAGTGTTCAAGGCTATGGCCCAAAGGGTCATGTCGGCTCTGCCGCTGGACCTATCGGCCCCCATCTGTAGAGACATCAACTGAGAGGCGTCTGACTTTGCCTGATCCGAACGCAAAAATGGTTCGACCGGGAGACATACTCCTGTTCGTCGTGCTCGGGGCATCTGCGCTCCTGATGATCTGGGCGGGGTCCGGCACCACGAGCAACTCGGCTGATGTCGAGATCGTCGTGAGTGGCGAGGTCGTCCACCGGGCGCCGTTGGGTCAGAGCTTCGAGTTTGTCGCGCACGGCCCTCTCGGCGATACTAAGGTCCAGTGCGAGGGTGGGTATGCCTGGATTGTGAGCTCATGCTGTCCGAATAAGCTCTGCGTCAAGGCAGGGAAAGTGCGCGCAATCGGCGAGATCATAGTCTGTGTTCCGAATGAGGTCGTCGTGAGGATCGCCGGGGCGGGTGATGTCGATGCAGTCGCAATGTAACAAAAGACGTGGGGTGGGCTTTCCAGCCCGCCAATTATGATCGAATCCATATCTTTTTTCCATTGATCGGACACGATAATGTTAGGAGCAAATCATTAAAGCGCTAGTCGTAAGGCCACCCAGAATAATGGGCGGCCTCGAAAAGAGCTCCGTTCAGCACCCTGTCAATATACTCAGCCTCGCCGCACATCTCCTCGCTAATGACATCGAGACCAGGATAATCGACTTCGAGGTCGAGTCACTTACCGATGACGCTTTCCTCGACCGAGTTTCCGACTTCGGGCCTGACTTGGTGGGTTTTACCTGCCTCTCCCCCACCGTCGTTGCGGCAAATCGCCTCGCAGGCGCCATCAAGAGCCATCTGCCGGAGACGTTCATCGTTGCGGGGGGCCCACACATAAGCGCGATGCCCGAGCGGGCGCTGAAGGAGTTCGAGAACTTCGACGCAGGAGTCTTCGGCGAGGGGGAGCATACGCTCCTGGAAATTTGCGGGAGGGTCGATGAGTGCAAACCACCGAAACTGGATGGGGTGGCGGGGGTCGCTCATAGAAAGGGCTCCGAGTTCGTGATCGAGGAAAAACGGCCGCTCATAGGGGATCTCGATACTCTGGCATTCCCCGCTAGGCATCTTCTGAACCTGGACCTATACCGAGCGGGATCGACACCCGGGGTGGGTGATACCGCGACGAATTCGACTGTGCTATTCACCTCACGCGGCTGTGCGGAAGACTGCACTTTCTGTGCCTCGAAGATAACCTTCTCCCGAAAGCTCCGCTTCCGCTCTGCAGAACACGTCCTGGCGGAGGTGAAAGATTGCATCGAGAATTTCGGCTTCGACCACTTCACGATCGATGACGATACATTCACACTCAACAAAGCGAGACTAACGAAGATCCTCGAGGGCTTTTCCGAACTCCGAGTCAGCTGGGATTGCGACACGCGGGTCAATGCGGTCGATGAAGAGATGCTCCAGGATATGAAGGCCGCCGGCTGCAAGAAAGTCGCCTTCGGGATCGAATCGGGCAGCGAGCGGATAAGGGCGCTGATCAAGAAAAGGACCACCCAGGAGCAGATCATCCGGGCGTTCGATGCAGCAAAAAGAGCCGGTCTTGTTACACAGGCATTCTTTATCATAGGGAGCCATCCGAGCGAGACGCTCGATGAGGTCAAGATGACCCTGAAATTGGCGAAGCGCGTCGCGCCTGACTTCATAATCGTCAACGTGGTCACGCCCTTCCCCGGTACCGAGCTATACGAGATGATGCAGGCGGGGGGCTACATGCCGGAGACGCTCGATTGGGAGAAATTTGACTGCACCCACACGCAGCCATCCTGGCGGACCGAGCATTTTTCCTCAGATGAGCTAGTCAGGCTGCAGCGTTGGTTCTATCTGCGCTATTCGTTCTCGCCGAGCTTCATGTTGGCCACGCTGAGGCGCATCAACAGCCTCAAGGCCCTGAAATACTACGCATCAACCGCCGTCGGCTTCTTCAAATACCTGCTGTTCGAGAAGAGGAGGTAACCTGACTCCTCCTATGATGAGGTAGTTCAGGTTCTTGGGACAGGACGCGGTTGCGATCTCAACTACAACTACCGATTTCGATCGTGAATTATAAATATGGCATCTGATGTCGTGAAATAGCGGCGGTCTTTCCAGACGAATTCGAGCTCCCGCCCCGGCGTGCCGGCGGCCTCATTCAGATGCCCATGAATGCCGCGGGCAAGCAGATGTTTGGCTCGCTTCAGCCTCCAGGACTCAAAAAAGTTGTGGGTGTCAATGAGTATCAGGAACAGCCTGTTCGAGGCGTCAAATCTTCTCTCTCCTTGGTTTTCATACAACCAGCGCATGAGATCTTCAGGATGAGAGCTTGCGTCTGCGATCATTTCAAGCCTCTTCTGACGAAGACTAGAGATCAGATCCCTAGCATCTGAAGAAGGATAGTCCTCGACCTTCTTCCAGAGATCCTCCAGAAGCCTTGATTCAGGGAGTTGAGAATCAAATGTGATCCGCTTGCTCCGGCAGAACGACTTCAGAAGAGTTGTCTCCGGTCTAAGACTCGCTTTCTTTCTGATGTCCTTTACATAACCTTCTGGGAAATATGTCACCTTCAAGTCAAATGGCGTACCCGAAATGAAGAAATCAACCTTCTTTATGAGTCCAATGGCTGGCAATACCGCAGAATGATCGCGAAAGATGTCTTCTATGATGATTGAGGTCCAATGGTTGTACCAAGAGCACAAGACATATCCCCGCATGCTCCGGTGAAGCTCATTCTCTATACAGTCTGAGAGAGCGTCATAGGACCGAATTTTCTTTATATAATTATCCACAATAGTCTTTTCGAGGCTGTTCTGATGCAGCCCTCCCCAATCAAATGCCTCCAGCCGATATAATTCACTCACCATTTCATCTTCAATAAGCCTGCGAGCTTGACGCTGTTCAGCATAGATCGCTCTCATCGTGGACTCGATCCGCTCTTCCGCGATGTCGGCATCGAATAAGAACTGCATCAAGGCATCGCCGCGCAGTTTAGGAATCTGCATCGCATTGTCTTGAAGCAGTCTGTGCAGATACTCGGTTCTGGACATTGAGCGCAATTTGAGAAAGCGCAGGCCATTTGGATCGAGTGATAGGTCTCTGATTTCACTGCTCCTAAATGCATTCAAGGCCTGCTCAAAGGAATAGGTCATTATTCCGTCCCCGACCTCGGCATTTTGGTTGACCATTCTGGTACGGTTGTCTCCAGCAACCTTTCTAGAGCCCTTCTAGGTCCAGGCCCTTTTGCAAATATCAGCACAAAATCTTCTCTCAGCGCTCCTGTACGATTGTCTTGAACCACTGAACGCGCGGAATACGGCATCCGGAAACAGCCAATGAATTCCATGACTGCTCCCCCTGTCAGCCGATCGTTTAGAAATGACCAACTAGCAGCGTCCCGCGCATTGAATACTAACGCCATAATCCCGTCAGGTTTCAATATCCTGAGAATCTCATCAAGCACAGCTCGCATGTCTTTATTGTAGTTTCTAACATTCTTGTCTCGCTCTGATGCGTTAGAGATCACTATTTCGTCCTTAAAGGACGCCTTATATCCTAGTATTGCATTCCATATTTCGCTCAATTCAAGGTAGGGTATTCTGTCACCGTGCGGTGGGTCGGTTATCACAAGTGCGACGCTTTCTGAGGGCAACGTTCTTAACAGAGATCTTGAATCCACATTGGCAAGAGCGATTTGTATTTTCCCCGAAATCACATCCGCCGGATCCAAAGAGGGCTCGTATCCATAGCGAGACGTTCCGTTATTCAAGGAATCTATTAGTCTCTTGATACGGCTCTGAAAGCAATTCCAAACGTTTATCTCGAAATGCTTACTAGGGCGCCAGAATCCGATCACCCAACTTCCAACCTCAACGCGCCGGCTTTCCTTGCCAGAATTCTTTCCTCTTCTGCTTACCGCAAATACCATTTTGGACATCTGTCCGCTTGCCGAGGTTAGGGAAAGCAAAAGCGCTCTTCTGACGCGCTCATCAAACTCAGAAATAGCCTCGATGATCAAGTCGATATTTCTTAATGCCCTGCCTGTAAATATATCCTGCAGTCTCAAATGAGGGGAGGCATTTATCCTTGAATTGGCAAAGAATAGCATCGGTCTTGGACCCTTGGGTTGGTATCCCTCGAATTGCTTGATTAATTCGAGGTCATAGCGAGATGGGTCCAATTCTTCTCTTGCATTTCCTTGCCCCCCTTTCCTCCATACAGTCAGAAGTTCATTCCCGTCCCACAAATAGTGTGAGGCAACAGATGAGTCCGAAAGCGAATAGCTATCGTTGATCTGCCTTGAACATTGAGCGCGGATCGACTCAAACGCATCCGAGATATCTTGGGCATGTGGGGGATTTGCGAAGAGCCTAGAGAGCTCAATTGCGACTGGATTGATGTCAATGCCAATGA
>JAFGIT010000241.1 GCA_016929465.1 Candidatus Coatesiibacteriota bacterium
GGTCGCAGTTGATAGAGGAGAAACTCGAGAGAGTGGCGGCAACCCTTGGGACCCTCGCTACCCTTCTGGATACGAGCTTCGTCGGATTGGTGGATGGAATCGATGCAGGCTTCGATGGAATTTCACAGGGACAGGTTGAGCTCTCGGGTGGCGTGGTCCAGCTGCTGAACAGCATCGAAGCGGTTCGGGCGAGCCAAGCGACAATTATTGGCAATCAGGTAGCTTTGGTGAGCGGCCAGGGCGTGATTTATGACGTCACGGTTCTGCTGCACGACAAGGCAGACGCCCTCGTTGCCGGCCATGAGCAGATAGGGAATGCCCTGGCCTCATTGGAGGCGAAGGCCGACAGCGAGGCCTACATGTCGGATCTGACCGTTTCGATTCTCGACTACATGATGGGAACACAGGCCACCCTGATAGCCGACCATGATGTTCTCTATGACAACCAGGTGACATTGAGCACCAAGCAGGACATGATCGGTGATTATCTGGAGGACCTGGGAGATAAGATCGACGCCATAGAGTCGAAACTCGACAGCATGGGTCAGTCAGGCTACTCGAGTGACGCCATCGCTGTGAATGACACTCAGGCATCTATCGAGGAGAGACTTGCGGCGATCGAGAGGAGACTCGCATCACAGGAAGATCTGAACTCGACTCTGCTGCGACTTGAAGCACTGCTGCTGGAATTGCGAGGGGAAGCTGCTATGGATGCTCCTCGGGGGGAAACTGAGACCGACAAGTAGCATCACATTGATGCTGTTCTGAAATACTCGCGGAGTGGCTCATTCCAGGCATAGATTGGGCCACTCCGCACCCACAATGTGTGGTCCCCATCAGGGGATGCGTCGCGATGGCCTCCGGCCAGAGCGGCTCTTGTATGCTCCTGAAATCATGAAAACGCCCCTCCCTTTCCCCATCGGATTCCCTTGATCTGACTACTCGATTTCTGGTATCATAGGATCCACTCGGAAATTGTCAGACAACACCCAAATGGGAGGGGAGGACGAAGGTGAAAACCACAAGCCGGCCGACATCCATTGCGCTTTCTCTGGCGGTGTTTCTATCAGTTTTCATCAGCATGGCCCGCGCTGGGCCGATAATCACGATATAAACCGACGGCGACGCCTACGGTGAGGGCAACACCATCGAGGTGAGTATCTCCGCCAGGAATCTGGATGAGGCGATGAGCGTTGAGGCGGACACGGGGTATCATTATCCCCTGCAATAGAAAGGGGAGCAAGGGGAAAAGGATAAGGGTCAAGGGGGTCAATAGGTCAAAAGGGCCGGTGGTTTGAAATGAGAGTGAACGGCGACATGGCTTAATTCTGCGGGAAGGGATGAAATGAATGTGATCCGGTTCAATCTCGGTATTCTGGCTCTGATGAGCATTGCGATGACGCTCGGCGCTGCGACGCTGCATGTCAATCAAGATGGGTCGGGTGATTTCACAGCGATTCAGGATGCACTAGATGCTGCAGCTAAGAGCGACACCATCGTGGTCCACGTGGGGATTTACGAGGAGCATCCGTTGAGAATGAGCGGTAGGGATATCGTGCTCAGGTCCTCCGATCCCTCAAGCGACGAGATCGTCAAATCGACACAGGTTTACGGGTATCTGAGCTTCGCGGGGAGCGAAAGCGAATCGTGCGTGCTCAATGGGCTGACGGTCAGCGCCATTTATGGAGACGGCTGCACAGCCTCGATTCGGCGATGTTCGACACATCACATATCGGACTGTGACGGCGAGATATTCGGCTGCTCGATCATGAACGGCTCCAGATCGGGAGTAGAGGATTGCGACGGTGTTATCTCCCACTGCATCGTCATGCATAATCGAACGGATTACGACGGAGGCGGCTTCGACAAATGCGACGGCCTGATCGTGAACTGTCTGATCGTCGGCAATGAGGCGATGTGGTACTGGCCTGATCACGGCTGGTGGGGAAACGGAGGAGGGCTCTACAGATGTGGAGCGGCTGTCGTCAATTGCACCATCGTTGGAAACAAGGCTGGATATGGAGGAGGGGGCCTATACGGGCAGACTGGGCCGGTCGTCAATAGCATTATATGGGGCAATGAGACTGTGTGGGGACGGAAGAGTATCTCCAGCCAGGATACTAGCTATTACTACTCTTGCTACGGTGCGCAAGGAGAGGGGATGGTCCATGAAGACCCGCTTTTCGTCGATGAGGCTAGGGGCGACTATGCCCTTCGGCCGGACAGCCCCTGTGTCGATGCCGGGAACCGGCTATACATCGATGCTGAGACGGACCTGAAGGGCAGGCCGCGAGTCATAAATGGGCAGGTTGACGTGGGCGTATATGAGTACCCACACGGGAGCTTTTTGGCTCTGGATACTGATAAGGACCTCTATAACGGCGAGGATGAGGCGAAGTTGAGCATTGAGCTGATTCACTATGAGCCCCCCCAAATGGCGGATTTATATGCCGCTATCATGTTAGCAGATGGGCGGTTCACCTTCATTCCGTCTCTATCTGACGAGTGGTCGCCGTGGCTAAGCGGCTTTGCGCTTGAGTCCGAGATGGTGATACGTGTTCCTGATGCGTTTCGCTTTCCTCTTTCCATGGGCGATGCCGAAGGGGCCTATGCCATCTACTCTGCCTTGTTCCCATCGACCAGCACTGATATGGGCGATCTCGTGAGTAACCTCGCCGTCAGCCGGTTCTCCTACTTCCACGAGCCCAGGACCGAATATCACGTAGCGGCGGATGGCTCAGGAGACCTGACGTCCATTCAGATGGCGATAGATTCCGCCATGGATGGGCAGACCATCGTCGTCCATCCCGGGATATACTTCGAGAACATCCGCCCATCAGGTAGGAATCTCATAGTCCGCTCAATAGATCCGGACAACCCTGAGATCGTCCGCTCAACGGTCATCGATGGCCTCGCAAGCGGCTCGACAATTCAATACAACGGCACTGAAACGTGGCCGAGCCAGCTCTTAGGACTGACGATCAAAAACGGTCGAGCCTATTCAGGCGGCGGGATATGTGGAGCGTCCCCATTGGGAGGATATGCTGAAGTCGTCGTTAAGAACTGTGTCATTAGTTCAAATGAAGCTACGGGTTACGGGGGCGCTATCTCGCACCTAAGAGGCGAGATTGTCGGCTGTGAAATAGCCAACAACAAGGCTCCTGCGGAGGGGATATGCTGCTTTCAAGGGTCGATCAGAGACAGCCGATTCTTCGATAACGTCGGAATCGAATCTCAATACGTGACTGAGGAGGGCGTCATCTGCGAATTTCAGGGCGATATCTCAGGCTGCCAGATCATTTCCAACGACGGGGGCATTATCGACAGCGACGTCAACGTCGCGGATTGCCTAATCGCCGGCAATCGCGGATACGCCATCAAGAACTGCTCGGGCGAAGTCCGAGAGTGCGTCGTGGCTGACAACAGGTCGGGGATATATGGCTGCGCACCCGATTTGCCGCCATCCGAGGTCGGGCTTGCTCTCGTTGAGGACTGTGCCATAACTGGCAATCTGCACTGTGGCGTCGGGCTGGCGAGGAGAGTCCTCAATTGCACCATTACAAATAATGTGGCGAGCACTTCTGTCATCTACAAATGCGAGGAAGTCTCGAACTGCCTTGTTCAAGGCAATACAGCTGATGACGTGGATGAGCAGGAGTGGGACGCGGGCATCCTTTACGGATGCGGTCGTGTGGTCAACACGATTGTCGTCGGCAATGTCGGCAACGGCGTGTATCTGACTGAGGAGGCCATTGAGAACTGCGAGATACGGGACAACACGCGCAACGGGATATGCCAGGGGACGGCAGATGTGAGAGATTGCATCATAGAGGGCAATCACCGTAGCGGTATTCAGACATTCAATGGCACGATTCAGAACTGCATCATCAGGGGCAATATGTATTCTGGCGTTCGCAGACATGACAGCGGTGAGATGCTGGATTGCACCATCTCTGGCAACATGGGCACAGATGGAGGCGGTTTGCGGTCCTGCGATTCCACAATCAGGCGTTGCCTGATCATCGGGAATGCAGCGACAATTGACGAATACGAAAACGGAGGATCTGGGGGCGGCTATTACGACTTCTCCGGCGATGCGAGATTCTACGATTGTGTTTTCGCGGCCAACACAGCGGAGACGTATGGGGGCGCATTGTCTGGCAGCGCTGTTTGGATGCACAATTGCCTTATAGTGGGTAACACTGCGCGTGAGGGCGGGGGATTGGATGCATGGTGCAAGGTCAATAACTGCACCATTATTGCGAATGATGCCAAGCAGTTTCCCGGCGCGATGGTGAATGTGAATTACTTCGAGAACTGCATCGTCTGGGACAATGGTGGCGCTGAGCGGGATCAACTGGATGGAGTTGAAAGGACGTCCCATTGCTGCATTCAAGGTTGGACCGAAGGCGGGGAAGGCAACTTCGCTGATGATCCGCTCTTTGTCTCAGGGCCGTTTGGCGATTATTACCTATCTTGTTTAAATGCTGGCCAAAAGGCGAATAGTCCATGCATCAACGCCGGTCTGCACGACGCCGGAGTAGGCGGCTGGCTAGACGAGTATAGGACCACTCGAACCGACGGCCTGCCCGACACGGGGCCCCTCGACGTTGGCTTCCACTACCCTCAGGCGGAGACCCCGATCGGCGCTTCATTGGACGAGAGTAGTTTGAGAAGTCTGCGAGGTTCAGTTGGCTCTCGAGTGAAATTCGGGAATTGGCCAGAGCGTCGGAGGAGGAACTGATGTTCAGACGCATTGAGATCTGGCTCGTCTTCGTCCTGGTCGGCGCAGCCTTCTGCTCGCAGGCCGGAGAGCACCATGTCGCGCAGGATAGCACGGGTGGTTTTACGTCAATACAGGATGCCATCGACGCCGCCAATAAGTGGGACATAGTCACGATCCATCCGGGGACCTACTATGAGAATGTCCAGCTCCAGGACAGGAGCGTGACCCTGCGCTCGACCCAGCCGGACGACTGGGAGGTCGTCAGAGCAACGGTCATAGACGGTTCCCTGGACGCCCCCGTAATCACCGTCTTAGAAGGGCAAGGCGCGTCATTTCGAATATCTGGGTTGACATTGACCAACGGCCTGCAGCCGGGGCAAGGAGGGGCGGGAATTCATGTCGGCATCGACCGCATCGCGGGACTGACCATCTTAAACTGCCTGATTATGGCCAACGAAGTTGATGGCGATGGCGGCGCCATCGCGTTCTGTGACGGTATGATTCAGGGCTGTCTGATAACAGGGAATCAATGCACCGGACTGTATGGTTGCGATGGCGTGATAGACAGCTGCGTCGTTACGGGGAATTCCCCGGCAGGCATATCACACTGTGACGGTCTGATCGCTGTATGCGAGATCATGGAGAATACCGGCCCCGGGCTGAGTCTTTGCGATGGTGTGATCGACGGGTGTTTCATACATGACAATTCCGCATCCGAGGCAGGCGGGGGTCTTCTCGACTGTGGGGCACGAATCGCACATACCGTGATCGAGGGCAACGTGGCACTGAGCGGGGGCGGGAGTTCCGTCGGCGGGGGGCTGTTCGGGTGCAACGGCAGCATCCACAACTGCCTGATAGTCGGCAATCAATCTGAAGGTGAGGGCAGCGCGCTATACGAGTGTGACGCCCTGCTCTCGAACTGCACTATTGCGGGCAACACAGACACGCTCGGTCTTCCGGCCGTATCGATGGGTGGAATCCTTCGTGACTGCATCGTCTGGGGGAACACCAGTTCGGCGGCCCAGCTCGGCGCCGGCACTCGAGCGGAGTTCTCCTGCATCCAGAATTGGGCATTAGGGGGAGAGGGGAATCTCGATGCCGATCCGCTGTTTGTGACCGGACGGCTGGGAGATTTCTACCTGAGCCAAATCGCAGCAGGACAACATGAAGACAGCCCGTGCTTGGACGCTGGGTCGAAGAGCGCTTCTGCCGCAGACCTCACGGATAGGACGACTCGGACTGATGACGTATGGGACAAAGGCGCAGTTGACCTGGGATACCACTATTCGAGAGATGAATGGCCGTTCGGCATAAGCCTGTCGTGCTCGGTGAACGGGAAGCGATTCGCCCCTGGAGACGTCCTGAGCGGTTGCATGAATGTCGAGAATAGGGGGGTGGATGTCGCGGTTGACGTCTTCGCGCAGATCCTGACTCCGACTTCCGAGCGATTATCGATCACGCAGAGCGGTTTCGCGCATGGCGACCAGCCGTGGTTCTCGGGCATCGTTCTGAGAAAGGGATTCAGCTTTGGCCCTGCAAGCGTCTTCGAGCTGGTTGTTCCTCCCGACGCTCCGCCGGGTCGCTACACGTTCTCTACTGAGATTTCTCGCACGGCGCCCGATTCCTTCTTCGTCGTCCCCGAAGACGAGGTCTCGTTTCTGGTCTTTCCATCTGCCAAAGCCGAATACTACATCAGCGCTGAGGACGGTGACGACAATAACGACGGATTCGAGGGCACGCCCTGGAAGACCATCACACACGCGCTCGACGCTATCGAAGCCCGTGATACTCACCCGGCGGTGATCCACATCGCGCCCGGCAATTACTCCGCCTCAACCAACGGTGAGACTTTCCCGCTTAACATGAAGAGCTGGATCTCCCTCTCTGGCGACGACCGAGACACGGTGATTGTCGATGCAGAGGAATCTGCCTGTCACGTCATCGAGTGTGAATCAGCTCAACAGCTCACGATTGCAGGCCTCACGATTGCCGGTGGCGACACCGATCTCTGCGACGAGCCATACCGATCTGGTGGGGGAGTGCACTGCATCAATAGCTCCATCACGCTGGAGAACAACTTGATAGAGCGAAATTCGAACTGCGCTGT
Source organism: Candidatus Coatesiibacteriota bacterium (assembly GCA_016929465.1). Classification (GTDB taxonomy): domain Bacteria; phylum B130-G9; class B130-G9; order B130-G9; family B130-G9; genus JAFGIT01. Next base: position 6,834 of record JAFGIT010000241.1, read on the forward strand.
TTACTGCTTCGAATGTGACTGGATGCTCATCCGCAACAACGTCATCAAAGACAACTATGGTCCGGTGTACTTGCGGGAATCCGCCTTCCCGGAGATCACCGGCAACGCGATCATCGACAATACCGGCTCGGGAATACGCTGCTATGCCAGCTCGCCGCTGATTGCGGATAATACGATAGCCGGAAATACCGGTTCTGGGGCGGGAGGTGGCATATTCTGTGAGGAGTTGAGCGCACCTCTCATTACTCGCAACGTCATCGATGGAAACTCCGTGCGCTCTAATGGCGGGGGAATATACAGCGTCGCTGACTCTTCCCCGACCGTGGAGAACAACCTTATCTCCAACAACACGGCAGGTTTGTATGGCGACGGCGGCGGGATAGCCTGCTGGGATTATATGATGATTACTCACAACAGGATCTCGGATAACTTTGCAGGGGACAGTGGAGGTGGCATATTCTCCGGTTCAGACAGCAATCCGACAATCGTGAACAACCTCATTACAGATAATTCTGCGGGCAATAATGGGGGCGCTATGACGTTCCATTACAGCACGCCGTGGATACGGAACAACACGGTCGTGGGCAATACCTGTTCTGGATATGTCGGGGGAATACACTTCTGGGACAGCTGGCCGACGATCACCGATTGCATCTTGTGGGGGAATGGGGATGACATCGGCGGCGGAACCAATTCCTACTGCTGCATCGAAGATGGTGACCCCGGGGAGGGCAACATCTCTGCTGACCCGCTTTTTGTGATCGGCCCTCTCGGCGACTACTACCTCGACCCCGACAGCCCTTGCATCGATGCTGGTAGCCAATCAGCGGAAGACGCCGGCCTTTCGGATAGGACCACGCAGGCGGACGGCACCCCGGATACAGGATGGATAGACATGGGGTATCACTATCCACGGCCATAGGCCACCGTAGAAAAAGAGAGAAGACAAAGCACAAGTCGGCATCGATTAGTGGAATGCCGGAGAGCTCGCAGGATGCCGGATTGCTCCCACAATCTACGAAAATGGCAATATTATTGAAAAGAAGCGTTGCCAATCTCCCACAATCATGCTCTAATCCCATATTGCCGAACGATCCAACGGTGCGGTGCGCTATCCAAAGTGAGATGGCGCTTCTCACATCCGGTCGATTGCGGTTTTGCGTTGAGTTCTTGCACTTACGGGGCGGAGGGCTTTGATGCCAAGATATCGCATTTTCAATCGATTGACCCATGAAAAAGCAGAGGTGGATGCTTCTGTCCCAGCCGAGGCCTGCAAGGTGATGGGATGGCCAAGCGAGTACTGTCAAATTGAGCTCCTGCCCGCTGAGGATATGTCATCGATGAGAGATCTCCGAAGAACGATGAAGAGGGATTTTAGCCAGGAGCAAATCCAATTCATCGTCTTGATGGCAATATTGGGCGCTCTAATCGGCGGCATAGCCGGAATTTCATCCGATATAATAGTCATAGGCTCGCTATTTGGTGCATTTATAGGGGCTGCCCTCGCCTTGATTCTGTGGGGTGTGCTGGGCCCCAACGCAACATCGGTTATCAAAATAGTATTGGTTGTTGGCATCGCTGCAGCCGCCATCGGTTGTTCATCAAAGTGTTCACTCAATTGAGCTCTCTCTGACAACTAATAGCGGACTCATCAAGCGTCTTGAGGCCGATATAATTCTCAGGTCGGGCTTCATTACGACCTCCTGTGTGTCTTCTGTATTCTCGCTCTCGCCTTTCCTGCAATTTCATCATCCGTTTCTTAAACAGCCCCATGATTGGACTTCGAGCTTGATGAGCCGCGGTAAAATCACGCCGTTGTGACGGAAGTCGTCAGGCGAAACGCAAGGGGACTCTCCTGAGCCCAAAGACACAGACAAGTCGCTCCGGCGTAGCATTTTGGGCCAGATGGCACATCTGACAGATCTGAGAATTTCTTCTTGAAATCAAGAGTGCTCTTGATAGACAGCCAAAATTGTGATTTGATGATCTATTACGAGCGTTGTTAGCAGATTTGTTCGCTTTCTGCCTGGAAAATGAACAAGTAGCTGGCAAATTTTCGATACAGGGATTCTGGCAACTCTTACTTGAGTGGAGGTAATAAGATGAAGTGGGAGTCTCGGGCATTATTTTTTATAACCTTTCTCTTGATTGCGGCCTCATCGTGTCTCGCACTGGCCGGACATTACTATGTATCTTCCGATGCTGGGAATGATAGTAACGATGGAAGTGAAGAGAACCCGTGGTTGACGCTCACCCATGCTTTGGATTGGATAGACGCCAACGATCCCGGGAGTTCGAGCAACGCCCAGATAATTCACATCGCTGCAGGCACCTACTCGCCTTCCACCAACGGAGAGACATTCCCGCTGAATATGCAGAGCTGGGTATCGCTGACAGGGAATACCCCCGATACGACAGTTCTTGACGCAGAGGGTGGCTTGCACGTTATCTGTTGCCTGGATGTCAGCAACTTGTCCATCGAGAATCTCACTCTGACCGGTGGTAATGCCAGGGGTACTGAGAGCATGGATCAGGCTGGCGGCGGTATCTTTTCCGAGAGCAGTTCGCTGACAATCACCAATAACACAACGGAATTGTGCATTTGACACAGATAGTCCTTATTTTATATTATGTTCATAAATATGAAACATAGGA